>JBDNAO010000111.1:0-16753 GCA_039768375.1 Desulfobacterales bacterium
GTAGGTCGGCCGCCATCCGCCGCCGCCCTCGGCTGCGAGCACTTCAACTGCCCCGGCCGAAAGAAAAAAGAGTGCCGTCAAGATGATTACGCCGGCTCGGCCGATATGGTCTTGCTTGCATTTCATGACGAAAGCCTCCGATCCAGCAATTTTTCCATCATGCCAACCGCGAGTGTTTCGGCTTCTTTCCGGACCGACTTTCTGACTTCTTCAACCATTGCCGAAACCTGTCGGTGATTCTCCTTCGATAGGTTTTCTGCTTCCCGGAGTGTGACGCGGATGATTTCGTCGGCTTCGAATTTGCCGGATTTCTCGATTTTTTCTCGAATCTCGTGGGCGGTATCGAAAGCCTTGGTTTCCTGCTTCTTGATCTGCTTCACCACCTGTTCGACTTTCTTCTCTGCCGCCACTGTATCCAATTCAATTTTCTGGATGTGGGCTTCACGTTCCCGGGAGACACTGCGCAAAGGCTGGATCATGATCCGATTGATGATGAAGAGAAAAATCAGAAAAGAAATCAATTGGATGATGAGCGTTTCATTGATGCTGATCATTGCGATGGTGCTGATAATCTGCATGGTACCCGTCCGAGTAATTTTAACGTAATCGACTTCGTCGTAATGAAACGAGTCCGGTGAGTAAAAACTCCAGTGCCGCCAATCAATTGCCGTGCTATGGCGGCAGGCTCGCAATTCAAAGCAGATCGTAATTTATATCCGCCTTGCGTTGCGGGTTCCGCAACCGCAAACAAGAGTTCAACTGAACGGCCAAGAAAATGACCCTGGCGCCGGCACGACCGTTATGGTTAGACGACAAAGAGAAGCAGCAACGCAACGACCAGTGAGTAAATACCGGTCGATTCGGCTACGGCTTGCCCGACGAGCATCGTTCGGGTCAACAGCCCGGCTTCCTTCGGATTGTTGCCGATTGCCTCGCAGGCTTTTGCTGCCGTCATGCCTTCACCGACTCCCGGGCCGATAGCGCCGAGTCCCATGGCTATCCCTGCTCCGATGAATGCTGCCGCTTTGACAATATCTGCACCTTCGATTGCCATGTCACCCTCCTCCTTTAATCCTAAAAGACTTAAAACTGCTTGTTTGAAATTATGATGCTCGACACAAAAGCTGCCGAGTCAACCTAACGAGTTTCCGTCCATAAATGGCCCTTTTCCGCAATTTCGGCGTCAATCACGCTAAAGACGTGACAGGTCTACGGAATCGCTTGTGCGGCATACAGATGTATGCCTCCGCGCACTTCCTTGATTTCCTTGAACTTGCGAAAAATTGTACATTTATGAATCGGAAACTTATCAGTGCCCTTTATGAAACCGCGGATGGGCACTAAAGAATATCGGGCCGATGATGCAACCAACCGTCCCGGGATAGGTTCAAACCACGAATATGAGCACTAAGCTGATCACCATGGCGTAAATTGCGGTGGATTGAGAAACCGCTTGCCCGACCAGCATGGTTCGCATGAGATCTCCGGCATAGGCCGTATTCCTGGCAACCCATTTCACCGCACCTTCGGCGGCCATGCCGTTGCCGATTCCGGGACCGATGCCGCCGAATCCCGTGCAGATGCCGGCGGACAAAAGGGCCATTGCAGCGGCAAGGGCCTGAGATTCCGGAAAGGCCTTGAACAGAAGGATGAAGCTGACCAGCAGACCGAAGATCGATGGTGTCTGGGCCACCGCCTGGCCCACCAACATGGTGGTGGTCACGTTGGCGACCGATTCCGGATTCCGGGCGATCCCCGCACAGCTTGCACCAGCGGCCATGCCGCCCCCATACCCCGAACCAATGGCGGCCAGTCCGGTGCTGAAGCCGGCGCCGATGAGGGCTGCCCACGTCGGCGAAACCGGCTCGCGACTGAAATCCATGAAAATCAGCATCAGGGAGACCACCATGGAAAAGATCGCCGGTGTCTGGCAAACAGCGGAACCGATAAGCATGTTGGTGGTCAGGCGCGTTCCGACGGCCGGTTGTCGTGAAATACCGCGACAAGCCTGACCACCGGGCAACCCGGAGCCGATGCCGGAACCGATGGCGCCGAAGCCCATGCTCAGACCGGCACCGAACAAAGCGGCCGCTTTCAAAGGGGTTGTGCTGGGAAAATTCATAAAAAGAAGTAAGATTGAAATCACCAGGGCAAATATGGACGCAGATTCGGCCACCGCCTGACCCACCAGCATGTTTTTGAAGATGTCATCGGAAATTTTAGGATTGCGGGATACCGCTAAATTGGCTTGCGCGGCAGTATAGCCCTCCCCAATCGCCGCGCCAACGGCACCCAACCCCATGGCGATGCCGCCTCCGACAAATGCACTTAACTTTATGATTGTTTGGACGTCGAGTTGCATACCTACTTTACCTGTACGGAGATATAGACGACTGTGAGCATGGTAAACACAAAAGCCTGAATCGTTCCGACGAAAAGTCCGAAAAACGCGTTGAGAAAAGGCGGCAAAATGATGCTGTAGCATAGGTAGGACACCACCAGAATGATGATGGAGCCTCCCATGATATTGCCGAAAAGCCGGAAGGAAATGGAAATTATCTTTGCCAGTTCACCGATGACGTTCAACGGCATCATGAAAAAAATGGGCTGAAAATACTCCTTGATATAGGCCTTGAACCCCTTTGACTTGATGGCGGCATGGTGGGCGAGAGCGAATCCCATGAGACCGAGGCTCAAAGGCGTATTCAGGTCTTTGGTCGGCTCTTCCAGGTGCGGGATAATCCCCAACCAGTTTGAAAGCAACAGGAACATGAAGAGCGCGCAAATGAGCGGGGCGTAAAATCTGGCTTTTTCCTTGTCGAGAGCATCTTCCGTCAGTTTATAGAATTGCTCGACGAAAAGTTCCCCCAAAACCTGCAGCGGCTTGGGAACGATACTGCTGTTTCGGGCAGCCGCCATACCGAAAACGAGGAGGAAGGAGATGACAATCCATGTCATGGCGATCACTTCCAGATTCAAGGTAATTGTGTAGCCAAAAACCGTTATGACCAGCTGATGGACAAGACCGAGTTCACCCATTTTTAGCTCACTCTCAGGATGTTTTTTTTCGTGTTGCCGGAATTTGTATGCCAAGGTGATCGGCAACAATAACGACCTGAACCATGAAAACGCCGATAATTGCCGATATTATGTGGAACTGCTCATATTTAACAGCAATAACCAAAGGTACGGCCAACAAAAGGTACCGCAGGAGCATCGAAAACAGGGAGATGAAAAAGGTTGTTTTACCCGATCGACCGAGTTTGAGAGGCAGTGTTTCACCCATGAGGATGAAGTTGACCACACTGAAAAGAGTCCCTAAAACAAGGCCTTTTCCCAAGGAGTTTTGGCCGATCAAGACGGTGCCGAAGCCAATGATGACGGCAATCGCCAGGGCTCTGGAACCGTACTTTTTCTGTGTACTCCTAATCGATTCCATTTTGCCGTCCTTTTTGGTCTTTCTCCTTGTCACGAATGATCTCCATGACCTGCCGGTAAACGACGTTAGCACCACCGATAATGCCCAGAATGATAAATACGGTGATGAAAACCCCCTTGGTGCCCAGCCACTGATCGAGTTTGAGACCGATAAAAAAACAAAACGCAATACACCCCGCCATTGTCAACCCGATTTGCATTACAATGGTCAGGTTTTCGGCCCATGGGCGATTTTTCTTGTAGTCGAAACTCATTGATACGCTCCATTTGCGGAGCGGGCTTTGCCGGCACTCTCATGGAGAATCAATCAGATACCACAAAAGAAAAAAAATGCAACCGTAATCTATGCCTAAAATGCTCATTACATAAAGAGTTCGATTCAGTTTATGCGCCCTGTTCAATGCGTGGCGGGTTGAAAATTTTCTTCTCCGAAGCCAAAAATATGGATCAAGATTTACCGACTTCGGCGAAAATTATTGATATTTAAAAGCGATGCCATTAGGATGGCTATTAATGTGGTTCTGACCATATCAATTCAACCTAACAGTACAGGGGAGGTCATTATGGCCGTACTGACGATCTCCAGGCAGTTCGGGGCTGGCGGCATCACGTTGGGGAAAAGGGTTGCCAAAAGACTTGGCTACCCTTTCTACGACAATGAAATCATCCAGATGGTCGCTAAAAAGGCCAAAGTTTCCCCCCACTGGGTCGAATCGATGGAAAAGGAGGCTGGGGGAAAAATCGAGCGGTTGATTTCCGGCCTGGTTTCAAAAAGTTTCTTCGACCGCATCCTGGACGACCGGCACGGCTATATCGATGAAGAGATATATGTGGACCTCCTGCACAAGATCATCAAGACGATCGCAGAGGAAGGCAATGCCGTGATTCTCGGCAGGGGCAGTCAGTTTATCCTCAAAGACAATGAAGAGACCTTTCACATTCTACTGGTGGCTGACAGGGAATACCGCATCAAGTTTATCGAAGAAAAATACGAACTGTTTACCAAACACGCTGTTCAGACCATCAACGGTGAGGATAAAAGAAGGATCAACTTATATCGCAAATTCGGAAAAGAGGATTACGACAGTTGGGTCCATTATCACGTGGTCCTCAACATGAGCCGCGTCGACTTGGACGTGGCCGAAAAGCTGGTCTGCAAGCTGGTACATCCTTCATAGAGCGAATCAATGGCCGGTATTCGAGCCGAACGGCCCGGCTGCCGGCCATCGGTCGCCTCGTCCTGCCGCCTTTTATTACGAAGGCACCAAATCCAATATAAGCTTGACCCCCGTCTGCATGTTCATTTTTGCCATGTTCAACACCAGGTGATAGAGGGCCGGATTGTCATAATCGGTCTTGTTAATCTTGCGATAAAGATTGAGCCGGCGCTTATCTTCGCGGTTGACGACTTGTGCGGCCCGGCTTTCAGAAAAATCGTAGTGTTCCATCATGAATTTGACGCGGTTTTCGACATTATTGACCAAGAGGATGTGGTGCGCGTCGGGATGATCGTTGAGAATGTACTGGCTGCCGCGTCCCAGGATGACGACGTTGCCTTCTTCTGCGATTTGCGCGATGATGACGACAAGGTAGTCCAGATAAAGCCTTTCGTCCAGGTAACCGCGTTCATCCTTGAGAATTCTGTCCACCAGGCGTTTGGAAACCATGCTGGAGACGACCCTGGAGAGCTTGCCACCGGCTTCCTTTTCAATTGATTCGACCCAGTGGGGGGACACATTGGCTGCTTCGGCAACCATCTGAATGATGTCATCATCGGCGAACGTGTAGCCTAACTTGTCGGCGACCATTTTTCCTACGGTCTTGCCCCCCGCGCCGAATTGCCTCGAAATGGTAATTACCGCCATTAATTCCTCCTGTGTATTTATATTTTTTCCGGCGGGATGAGCAGGGTCGGGTAGGCCGACTTTTCGGCAATGTTTCGCGGTGTGCTGCCGAGCCATCTTTCCACCCAACTCGCTTTTCCGGATGATCCCATGACGATCAGGGTTGCCTGGCAATCCCGCGCGGCCTTCTCGATCTCCTGTTCAGGGTTGCCGATGTAAACATGAGAACGCGCGGCGATCCCCTCGGCTTCGAAAGTATTACAGATCTCATCCATTTGTTGACGCATTTTCTTGCGCGTTTTTTGAATCGCCATGGCCGAACCGCTGAGCGTCTTTTGCGCGGCAACGTGCACGACATGGATTTCCTTTATAACTTCTTTTAATTCCTTCAGGTAATCGACGGCCTTCAGGCTGGCCGGCGACCAGTCGGTTGCCAGAAGGGGCCGTTCGAAAGGCGTTTCAAGGGCGAACGAGCTCTCCGACAGGTACTTGTAAACGAGCACAGGTGAAGCTGTCCGGTGCAGAAACTCGGTGATGTCCGATCCCGCGTACAACTGCTCGACCACACCCTTCTGCGATCGCCCGATCACAATCAGATCGGCTTCCTCTTTCTGGGCAGCCTTGATCACTTCGCCCACCAGGCTGCCGACAACGATGTAGACACCGACCTCCATGCCCTGCTCGAAAAGGTTCTCCGCCCAATCGATGAAGCGGATGTTGGCGGTTTCGCGCAGCCGGATCTCCGCTTCCTTGTTGTATCCGGTCCCCCGGCGCATGGCCACCCGTTCTCTCTCGATGACGTTGACGAAAACCACATGTTCGAGGGCGGCTTTACGCAGAATCAGAAGTGATTGCAGAGCGTCTAACCCCAGCTCCTCGAATTTGGTGACAAACAGTAGTTTCTTAATTTTCATGGCATGTGTCGTTCTTGGTCGAATGGGGCAAACATTTACCCGCTGTGTCAACCGATAATTTTTTTGATTGTCGCAGCCAACTCTTCGGCTTCCACCGGTTTTTCCAGATAGGCTTCGGGCTCGGGCACGGTGGCATCACCGAACTCCGCCAGTACCTTTTGGGAGCGCAGGAAGGACTTTTCAGCTATTCCAGACAGCATGATGATGGGGATGTGTTTCAGATTCTTGTCCGTTTTGAGTTCGCGGTACAGCCGAATGCCGCTTTCGCGAGGCATGAGGACATCGAGAATGACCAGATCCGGTTTTTCCTGTTTGGCCAAGTTTCTGCCTTCTTCACCGTTGGTGGCCACCAATGGCGTATACCCGTGTTCTTCGAGAACCGTCACGTTAAATAAGCGAACATCCGGGTCATCATCGACGACCAGAACTTTTTTACCCATGGTCAATCCTCCTTGTCTATAGTTTTCTATCAAACGCTAGATTTCGTCTTTTTTTCACCGGCGGCTTCGAAGGGCAGGTGGATGGTAAAGGTCGTTCCTTTACCCGGCGCGGAGATCACATCGATCCGCCCGCCGTGTTCTTCGACGAGTTTGCGGGTCACCATCAAGCCGAGGCCCGTCCCCCGATGCCCCTTCGTACTGAAAAAAGAGGTAAACAGCCTTTCGCGGACCTCTTGGCTCATACCGGCGCCATTGTCGGAGACGTCAAACCGGATGTTGTTGTCGTCTTCGAGCGTCGTCACTATGGCGACTTGCCACTTTTGGCCGGTGTCTTCATCGAACAGGCAGGCATCAATGGCATTTGTCATGAGATTGAGCAGCGCATTGTGGATAATGCGCGGGTCCATCGACACCTGAGAGATCGCAGGATCGAGAGATTTCTTGATCTCAACCCGGCTTTCCTGCGCCTTTTCAGCAAGCAGGTCGGCCACGTCCGCGGCAATTTCGTTCGGAAAGCAGTCTTCGAATTCGGGCTCTCTCTCTTTGGAGTAGGTCAAGAGGTCCAGAACCAATTCCGAGGTGCGCCCGATGTTCCGCTTGATCATATCCCAGCCGCTCTTGAGTTTTGCAGTATCGTCTTTTTTGAGTCCTAAGTCAACCAGATAGCTGCCGCCCTTGAGTCCGTGTAAAATGTTCTTGAGTCCGTGGGCCAGCCCGGCAACGGTCTGACCGACGGCGGCCAGCCGTTCGGCTTTGAGCAATTCGTGTTCGAGACGCTTGATTTCCCGCAGGTCCTGGAAAAAGGCGACGCTTCCCATTTTGCGGTCATTTTCATGCAGAATCGACCCCGAAAACCGAACCGGAATGTTTTCGCCATTTCCAGACACGATCGATGTTTCCTGCCAGGGAAACTCCTTCAGCCCTTTTTCTTGCGTCACCCCGGCCACAAACAAATCGACTATTTCCGGGGTGTAGAGCTCCTGTATCTGCATTCGATGAATGACGCCCTGCTGCGGATAGCCGAAAATTCGCTCTGCACCGGGATTGTAAATGACGATTCTCAACTCTTCGTCCGTGGCCACGATGCCGTCATTCGAGCTCCTAATCAACTTACCCTGGAAGTTCGAGCGTCGCCTGATCTCACGGGTTGCCGCCTCAACCTTGTGCTCGAGGGTGGTGGTGTACTCCCGCAGCTGCTGCTTGATATGAATCTTGTCCTGCGCGCGTTTGAGGGCAATGGTCAGCTGTTTGTCCCTCACCGGTTTGTTGATGAAATCCGAGGCACCGTAGTGTAGGGCCTCGATGGCCGAATCGATGTCACCATGTCCGGTGATGATGATCACTTCGGTTTCATCACTGATATTTTTAACTTCTCTCAAGACCTCGATCCCGTTCATGCCGGGCATTTTGATATCCGTGATGACGAGTTCGGGTGTTTCTCGTGCGAATATGGACAAGGCTTCTTCACCACTTGATGCGGTCAGCACCGCATAGCCGTCGGCCCTGAGGGAAATGCCGAGCACCCGCAGTATATCGGGTTCGTCATCGACGAGCAGTATCCTGTTCATTTTTCTTCAGTTAACCTTACAGCCGGGAATTTAAGCTTGAAAGTGGTGCCTTCACCTAATTTGCTTTCGATGTCTATGGTTCCGTCGTAGTCTTTAACGATACCGTAACTGATGCTGACGCCCAGCCCGGTACCCTTGCCGACATCCTTGGTGGTGAAAAATGGTTCAAACAATTTGCCGATGACCTCGTTGCTCATACCGATACCGCTATCCGATACGGTAACCGATACGACACCGTTTTCGGCGCAGGATTTGATTTTGAGCAATTTTTTCGAGTTGCCGAACTCCGACCGGGAAAGTTTTTCGTCCATGGCATCGACGGCATTGGTCACCAGATTGATGAAAACCTGTTCCAACCGGTTGTGATCGGCCATGATGGGGGGAATGTTCGGGTCGAGTTCGAGGATCAGCTCGACCTGATGGACGCGCAGTTGATGGCCGAGCACCTTGAAAACGTCGCGAATCGGATCGTTGATGTCGACCTTGTTTCGAACCGCACTCGATTGCCGGGCGAAATCCCGCATATGCTGGATGATGGCCGCTGCCCGCTGAACGTTTTTGCCGATATCGGCTGCCATCGATTGCAAGTCATCTTCGCCGATGGGCTGACCCCGGCCGATCATTTTGAGAAAAAAATCGGCGCATACTTGAATGACATTGAGCGGTTGATTGATTTCATGTGCAATTCCGGCGGCCATCTGTCCCAGGGTTGTCATTTTGCTGGCTTGGATCAGCTGGGTTTCCTTTTCGACGCTCTCGGTAATATCGGTCGTAGAGGCAATCACGACCTCACTCTCACCGTATTTGGCATGGCTGATGTTGACATTGACAAAAAATGGGCGGTGTCCCTTGCGGTAGTGCTTTTTTTTAACGAACAGCAGGGATTTGTCGAGTAAAAGGTTTTGCAATGCTTGCGCCAACTCTTCATCGCTGTCACCGAGTTCAAGAAAGTGAAGACCCAGCATCTCTTCCCGTGAATACCCGTAACTGTCCAAGGCTCTTTGATTGATGTCACGGATTCTGTGAGTTTGGGTATCCAGGATAAAGATCGGGTGCGGATCGCTGTTAAACAGGGTGCGGTATTTTTCCTCGGATTTGATGTACTGCTCCTGCAGCATTGCGTTTTCAATGGCGACGCCGATCCGATTCCCGATCAACTCCAGCACGTCCTGCTGGTCATAAGTGAAATGTCCGGGTTTTTGACTGCCGATTCGGATGACGCCGAAAGTCTTTTTTTCCTCGGCATGGATGGGAATGTAGGCCAGCGAAACGAGTTTGTTTTCCTCCAGAAAGCAGATTTCATCGGAACAGCCCTCGGGCAGATTCTCGTACACCGTAAACTGGTTGCTCTGGGCCACCTGGTGGATGATGCTGCTGTCGTCGAGCACGCGCACCTTGTAGCAGGCCTCCTCTGAAAAACCGTACCCGTGGCGCAAGCGGAATCTGCCGTCATTATCCAGCATGTAGATGCAGATGCCATCGGCCCCTAAAAAGTCCATCACGATCTGGATCGCTTTATAGATGCCGTCATCGAATCTTTCCGATGTGTTCAGGGACGTGTAAATTGAACAGAGGGTGCTCAACTCCCGTGTGTGCTGCTCGCGTTCCTCTTCCGCCTTTTTATCCTCGGTTTTATCCCAGAGCGTTTCGATCGCACCGGCAACTCTTCCATTCGGTCCCTTGATCGGCGAAGCGGTGAACCAGATCCATTTGCCGCTCTGGCCGAAATGCGGGAAGAAGTCTTCGGCCTCGTAGGCGCCTTTGATCAGGCTCGATTGACGCCACTTCGTCCCGTAGAGCTTTCGGATCTGGGCCTCATCGACCTGGTCCAAAATAACATCCGCCATGATTGAGCGCTCGTCGCGATAAAAGGCTTTCCACTGTTTGCGGGTCCCGACCATTTCATCGGCGCTGAAACCGGTAAGTCTTTCCAGCGCCCTGTTCCAATGGGTCACCAAATGATTTTCATTGATGACAAAAGTCGGAATCGTGCTGCCCTGGATGATCTGCGTCATCGTCCTTTCACTTTCGGCCAGGGCCCGAGCCGTCTCCGTCAGCAGTCGGGTGTGACGCTCCCGATCCTGCTCGACGTTCTTGTCTTCGGTTTTGTCCCACAGAGTTTCGATGGCACCGATGATCGTCCCATCGGGCGCCTTGATCGGGGCGGCCGTAAACCAGCACCACTTTCCGTTTGGGCCGAGGTTGGGGAAAAAATACTCGGCTTCATAAGCCCCTTCGATGAGGGCCGACTTGCGCCATGATGTCCCGTAGAGATTCTTGATGGTTTCCTCGTCGGCCTGTCCCAGAATCACATCCGCCATGGAGGGGCGTTCCTTTTCCCAGAAGGGGGCCCATTGCCGGTTGGTGCCGACGATTTCTTCAGCCGGGGTTCCCGACAGGTGTTCCATGGCCTTGTTCCAGTGGGTGACGATATGATCCTTGTCGATCACGAACGTCGGCATCGTGCTGCCCTGAATGATCTGGGCCAGCGTGCGCTCGCCTTCAATCAACCCTTTTTCGATTTCAAGGTAGCGCTCATTGCGCTTTTTGATCACCTTGGCCAGGCGGTCGGCGAATTTCTCGAAATGCGCCTGAATACTCGGTGTCACGGCTTCATGCTGTTTCAACTCTTTCAGCGCCTGATGCTTTTCCCGTTCAAGTTGCAATGAACTCCAGATGGCCCGTGCTTCGATGTGATCGATCAGTTCGACGCCCTCGGGTTTGGTTTTTTGGATTCTATCGCCGAGGGAAACATCGTCGGTCATTTCAATGAGGACCTGCAGGTTTTCTAATCTGTAGAGCTCCCGGTAATCGCGGGTGGTGAAGATTCCCATGCGATCGGCAAAGAGGAGTCCCTCGGCCTGGGGGTTGATATCGGCAACCCCGAGAAGGGTGGGGCTGCGGTCCATAAAATTTTTATCGTACAGGTATTCGAGAAAAATTTTACAGAAACGGCCGCCACCGATAATGGCGATGTTGGAATCCAGTAGATTTTCGGTCATGACAATTCCGTTGTTTTATTCACGCAAATCGATAAACAGGTAAGCAATCTTCATCAGTCAGCTATGCGCAGGAAAATTATTGCCGCATTCGTTTATCACGGCACCAGCAGCACCGGCAGCTCAGAGATCTCCGCCACCCGGTGGGAAACGCCGCCCAGCCAATACTCCTGGAACCAATCTTTCCCGTTGCGCCCCATTACGATCATGGTGGCTTTTTGCTCCCGCGACAGACGGAGGATTTCCGCGGCCGTTTTGCCGATGGAAAGATAGGATTCGGCTCCTGTGGTTAAAAGAAAATCAAGGTGATGATCA
Source organism: Desulfobacterales bacterium (assembly GCA_039768375.1). GTDB lineage: Bacteria > Desulfobacterota > Desulfobacteria > Desulfobacterales > SG8-13 > JARFQH01. The sequence goes on from JBDNAO010000111.1 coordinate 11,519, forward strand.
CAAAGCAGGGAATCAAAAACACCAGGGAATACCTGAGAATATACCCGAAAAAGCTTGGCATCGGCGTGCCGGCTTCTTCCGCAATGGATCGCACCATGAAGTTGGGGGCGTTGCCGATGTAGCTGCAAGCCCCGAAGAATACCGCTCCGGCCGAAATGGCCTCGAGGTATATCGCTTTTTCGGTCATGAGCAAGGGCACGGCCTGGGCTTCCGAAACCCCTGCAAAAAAGCTGCCCAGGGCAGTGTTGAAAAAGGTGAGGTACGTGGGAGCGTTGTCCAGAAAACTGGACAGTGCACCCGTCACCCAGAAATAATGAGCCGGCCGGTTGACGCCCTGGATCAGAAACGCCAGTTCGCCCTTCAGACCGGCCTTGAGAATGAGCAGGCACGGGATCATCGTGATAAAGATACCGATAAAGAGATAGGCGACTTCAAGAATCGGAAACCAGGTAAAATCGTTGTCCTCCCGGACTTTTATCGAGGTGGTCACCAGCGAGAGGATGCCCATCGCAACCAGCATGCCGTCGCGCGCCACGTCCTGGTACGCCAGGTGGATACCATAAATCTGGAAATGTCCCCAGTCCACCACACCGCTCATCAGAACCGATCCGACGATGCCGGCCAGGAAGATGAAATTGTGCACGCCGTCTAGTTTGAGCGGTTCTTTGACCCCGTCATCGGGGGCCGAGGCTTTCTCCTTGCGAAAGGCATACAGATCGAGAATAAAATAGATCGCCAGGAGAAGACCGATAAGCGTGAGCATGTGGGGCAGAAGCTTAAAGGTCCAGAAAAAGGACACCCCGTGCAGGAAGCCGAGAAACAGCGGCGGGTCGCCGAGGGGCGTCAGTGAGCCGCCGACGTTGGCCACCAGAAAGATGAAGAAGACCACCATGAAGGTGCGGTTTTTGCGATAGGCGTTGGCCCGCAGAAACGGCCGAATCAGTAGCATGGCCGCACCCGTGGTGCCCATCCAGGAGGCCAGCAGGGCGCCGATCAGCAGCATCACCACATTGACCAAGGGCGTTCCCCGCAGGCTGCCGCGCAGCAGGATGCCCCCGGAAACGGTGTAAAGCGACCAGAGCAGAATGATGAACGGTATGTAATCGACCAGAATGATGTGCAGGATTTCATAAAGGGCCAGGCCCTTGAAAACCAGTAAAAACGGAATGCCGAGCGTTGCGGCCCAGAAGGCGGAGACTTTGCCGAAATGATGATGCCAGAAATCCGGTGCCAGCAGCGGGAAAAGGGCAATGGACAGCAGCATGCCGGCGAACGGGATGCAGCTCCAAAGGGGGAGCCCCTCCCCGAGATTGGCATGGCCGTGTTCCTGGTCGGCCGCAGCCGCATCGTGTGAGTTCGATTCTCCATGAGCGGCAGGGGGCGCTGCGGCAGCAATTGCGGACCCCGGCTGGCTGTGGTTCGTTTCCGTGGGACCGACAGCCTTGCTAAGATCGGTTTCGGGCCCTGACGCTTGCGCCGATGCCAAGGCCGTTGGCACAACCGTTAGACTTACAGCCAATAAAAGAATCATCCATTTCATGTGCCCGCCCCTTTCCAACAACTGGCTACCGCGTGCTTTTCGGCAACGGTTCTGTTTCCGTGTAAGACTTTCAAGAATCGGACCCGGGGAGTATGAGGCCTTTCAGCCACCGATGCGGCCGGCGGTTTACACCTGTTGGCTGCCCTAAATTGGTCTGGCCACCGCGAAGGTAACAGATTCACCAGATAAACGGCAACATGTCAAGTAAATACAGAATAACAAAAGCTTTTGGTTGACTTTGTAGCTTTAATAAATTAACTTTTCCAGTTTAAAAATTTTAGAGGGCGAATGGTCAAGATTATTCCAACAGTTGAGCAAATGCAGGAACGTGCCGAAAGCCTGCGACGGGACGGTCGGCGTATCGCCTGTGTTCCGACCATGGGTTTTCTGCACGACGGACATCTTTCGCTGATGCGAATTGCAAAAACAAGGGCCGATGTCCTCGTGGTGAGCGTTTTTGTCAACCCGGCCCAGTTCGGTCCCGAAGAAGATTTCGAGACCTATCCTCGGAACCTGGAAAGAGATCTCGAGCTGTGCGCCAAGGAAAACGTCGACATTGTTTTTACGCCCAAGACAGGGGCGCTTTATTCCGACGACTATCAGAGCTATGTCAAACTCGAGCACCTGCCGCATCACCTTTGCGGCTTGTCCCGACCGGTTTTTTTCACCGGCGTCGCCACGGTGGTTTGCAAACTCTTCAATATCGTCCGGCCGCACATCGCGGTTTTCGGCGAGAAAGACTACCAGCAGCTTCTGATCATCCGGCGCATGGTCAAGGATCTCAATTTCAATACAGAGATCATCGGCGGGCCCATTGTCAGGGAAAAAGACGGTCTGGCGATGAGTTCCCGTAATGCATACCTGACTCCCGCCCAACGCCCGGCGGCTTTAACGCTGTATCGCTCTCTTGTGCAGGCCAGAAAACGGGTTGAAACCGGTGAGCGGGATGCTGCACGAATATTAAAAGAGGTGCGCGACCGGATTAGCGCGCAACCTGAAACCGACATCGACTACCTGAGCATCTGTGATCCGGAAACCCTCATCGATGTCGAGCGTATCGATCGGCCGGCGTTGATGGCCTTGGCCGTGAAGGTGGGTAAGACCCGGCTGATCGACAACACGATTTTGCCGGTTTCCTCCTCCGGGTTCCGGTCAATCTAACTTGATAAGCTGGTTCGATTAGCCGGCTTTGTCCTCTGCTAAGACCCGAGGTGCAAGCGCCGATAACCTTTGGGGTCTTTGACGATAACAACAAACATGACCTTTGCGATTGGAAAGGATCGGACATGGAAGAGAAAGAACAGTTTTTTTTCACCTCCGAGTCGGTGACCGAGGGGCACCCGGACAAGGTCTCCGACCAAATATCGGATGCCATACTGGATGCCATCATCGCCCAAGACAAGAACTGCCGCGTTGCCTGCGAAACACTGGTGACCACCGGTCTGGCGTTTATCGCCGGAGAAATCACTACCAACACCTACGTGGAGATGCCCCAGATCGTTCGCGACACGATCAAAGACATCGGATACAACTCTTCCCAGATGGGCTTCGACTGGCAGACCTGCAGCGTCATCACCAGTATCGATCACCAGTCACTCGATATCGCCCAAGGCGTCGATCGGGGCAACGGACGCTACAAGGAGCAGGGCGCCGGAGACCAGGGACTCATGTTCGGGTATGCCTGCGACGAAACACCCGAAATGATGCCGCTGCCCATTATGCTGGCCCACAAGATCTGCCGCCGCCTGGCGGAGGTCCGGAAAAACGGTTCGCTCGATTTCCTGCGTCCCGACGGTAAGTCGCAGGTCACGGTAGAGTACGAAAACGGTACGCCCAAACGCATCGACGCCGTGGTCATTGCCGCCCAGCACAAACCGGACGTCGAGTACGAGCTCCTGCGGGATGCGATCATCAAAAGTGTTGTAAATAAGATTTTGCCGGAGGAAATGGTCGACGTGGAAACGCGATACTACATCAACGCCACGGGTCGTTTCGTCGTCGGCGGCCCGATGGGAGACTGCGGGTTGACCGGCCGCAAGATTATCGTCGACACTTACGGCGGGCAGGGGAGCCACGGCGGCGGGTGCTTCTCCGGCAAAGATCCGTCAAAGGTTGACCGCAGCGGATCATACATGGCCCGTCACATTGCCAAAAACGTTATCGCGGCCGGACTGGCGAATAAGTGTGAAATACAGATCGCCTATGCCATTGGGGTGGCCGAACCGGTATCGCTGCTGGTGGACACAATGGGTACTGGCAAAGTCTCTAGAAAGCGGGTCAAGGAAATTATCAAAGAGTGCTTCGATCTGCGTCCGGCGGCCATTATCGAATACCTGGATCTGCTGCGTCCTATTTACCGCAAATCGGCCGCCTATGGACACTTCGGCCGCACCGAATCGGAATTCAGCTGGGAAAAAACCGACATGGCGAACAAAATGCGTGAACTGGCGGGAATTTAAACACAGATTACGAAAGGTCTCAGCAATGAATTATGATGTCAAGAATATCAATCTGGCGAAGGACGGGGCGCTGCGCATCGAGTGGGCGAATCAAAATATGGCTGTCCTGAACCGGATCCGAAAAAGGTTTGAAAAGGAAAAACCACTCAAAGGCGTTCGTCTGGGCGCCTGTCTGCATGTGACGACTGAAACGGCCTCGCTGATGCAGACCTTGAAAGCCGGTGGAGCCAAAGTGGCGTTATGCGCTTCGAACCCATTGAGTACCCAGGACGATGTGGCGGCATCATTGGTCAAACACGACAAAATACCGGTTTTTGCCGTCAAGGGTGAAAACAACAAAGTCTACTATGCCCATATCAACGCGGTTATCGATGCCAAACCCCATTACACTATGGATGATGGTGCCGATTTGGTCTCTACCCTTCACTCCGAACGCTCGGAATTCCTGTCGGAAGTCAGAGGCGGAACGGAGGAGACCACCACCGGCGTGATCCGTTTGCGCAGCATGGCGGCTGAAGGTGTGTTGAAATATCCGATCATCGCCGTCAACGACGCCCAGACCAAGCACTTTTTCGACAACCGTTATGGAACCGGCCAGAGCACCATCGACGGGATCGTTCGCGCCACCAACCGCCTGCTGGCCGGTGCCAGCTTTGTCGTCTGCGGCTACGGCTGGTGCGGCCGGGGCGTGGCCATGCGCGCCCGCGGGATGGGCGCGAACGTCATCGTGACCGAAATAGACCCCCTGCGCGCCATCGAAGCGGTCATGGACGGATTCACGGTGATGCCGATCCGGAAGGCGGCCGCTGTCGGGGATATCTTCTGCACGCTGACGGGTAACATTGCGGTCATCCGTCAGGAACATTTTCAACTCATGAAAGATGGCGCGATTGTCGCCAACTCCGGTCATTTCAATGTGGAACTCGACCTGGAAGGGTTGAGCGGCATCGCCGCTACGCGTCGCCAGCTAAGGCCGTTCGTGGAAGAATACGTGTTGAAGAACGGCCGCCGCATCAACGTTCTGGGAGAAGGTCGATTAATCAACCTGGCCGCCGCCGAGGGCCACCCGTCGAGCGTGATGGACATGAGTTTTGCCAATCAGGCGCTTTGTGTCGAGTACATGGTCAAAAACAAGGCCGCCCTTGCCAAAACCGTCCATCCGGTTCCTGAAAAAATCGATCGCCAGATTGCCAAAGAGAAGCTGGAGGCCATGGGGACTAAAATCGACAAACTCAC
>JBDNAO010000112.1:0-7713 GCA_039768375.1 Desulfobacterales bacterium
AAAAAAGGCCATTTATGGATGGACACTAGCTAAAAAATGAAAACGGTACCGATGAACATTCTCAAAGAAGTACTCACAAACGAGGTTTTTCCCGCTCTGGGATGCACTGAACCGATAGCGGTGGCCTATGCCGCCAGTGTTGCCGCCAACGAAATCGACGGCGATCTCGAAAAGATCGTCATCACCGTCGATCCGGGGGTTTACAAAAACGGCATGGCCGTCACAGTGCCCAACACCAACGGGCAGAGGGGCAATCTGATTGCCGGAGTTCTCGGTGCACTGGTCAAAAAGCCGGAACTAAAAATGGAGATCCTTCAAGGCGTTCAAAAGAAGATGATCCGTCGGGCAGCCGACATGATCAGGGCCGGAAAGGCGACCATACTCTATGATGCGACCCGGACCGACCTTTACATCGATGTCCGGATCAAAACCCGTGACGATTCTGCCAGGGCCGTTATTGAAAATGGGCACACCAACCTCGTGCGGGTGGAAAAGAATGAACGGACGGTTTTCGACGCGAAATCGAAAGGCCGCTCTAAAACCGGGCCGACCTACAAAAAGATACTCAAAAAACTGAGAATCAATGACCTGGTCGATTTGGCCGCGGGGATGGACCAGTCCGACTATCAATACATCAAGCGCGGCGTTGAAATGAATCTGCGAGCGGCCGATGCGGGCAGCAGGATAAAGAAGGTCGGCTATTATCTAACCGATCTGGCGAAAAAAGGATATCTGCAAGACGACGTTTTTACCGCCAGCAAAACCCTTGTGGCATCGGCTTCTGATGCCCGCATGGCCGGTGTGAGCCTGCCGGTCATGTCAAGCGGCGGCAGTGGAAATCAGGGGATCGTGGCGACTCTGGTTCCCTACACGGTCGGCATCCATTTTAAAGTTCCGGAGAAAAAAATCCTGCGGAGCATTGCGCTGTCTCATCTGCTGAACAGTTACATCAAGTGCTTTACCGGCGATCTGTCACCGCTGTGCGGCTGCTCGATCGCCGCCGGCGTCGGGGCTGCAGTGGCCATCGTCTACCAGCAAAAAGGCAACCACACGGGAAAGATCACCTTTGCCGTAAACAATCTCATCAGTGATATCGGCGGCATGCTGTGCGACGGGGCGAAGGCCGGATGTGCGCTGAAGGTGGTGAGTTCCGCTGATTCGGCCATCCGGTCAGCCTACATGGCACTGAACAATCATGGCATTACAGAGGCCGAAGGATTTGTGGGCAAGACTCCTGAAGACACGATTCGGAATCTGAGCAAAATCAGCGCCATCGGAATGGCCAAAGTCGATGATACCATGCTGGCGATCATGAAGAAAAAGACGCCTTGAGAGAAAAAACGGCGCATCGACCAATCGGTGCGCCGTGCCGACGATATGGCCGGGATGATTATTTGGCCAGCTTGGCGGCAATAGCGGCCACGTGTTTGCCCTGGAAGCGGGCACCGGCCAGTTCGTTTTCGGTCGGCGACCGTTCACCTTGGGTCCCCGCGATCGTGGTTGCGCCGTACGGGGAGCAGCCGGTGATTTCATCGTTTCGCATCTGTCCCTGAAAAGCATACGGCAACCCGACCACGACCAGGCCCTGGTGCAGCAGGGTAATGTGGAAGGAGAGCAGGGTGGACTCCTGACCGCCGTGTTGCGTGGCCGTGCTGGCGAAAACGCTGCCGACCTTGCCCACCAAGGCACCCTGAGACCAAAGCTGTCCGGTGGCGTCCAAGAACTGCCGCATCTGTCCGCACATGTTGCCGAACCGGGTGGGTGTGCCGAAAATAATTGCATCGGCCGACGCCAGTTCGTCGACCTTGCATATCGGAACGTTGGCAAACGTTTTTTGGGCGTCAACCGCACCCATTTTCTGAAGGACATCCGCAGGCAATGTCTCCGGCACCCGCCGCATCTCGACCTGCGCGCCGGCGATCTCTTTGGCGCCCTCCGCGACCGCTTGCGCCATTTTGTAAACGTGGCCATAGGTTGAATAAAAAACGATCAAGACCTTCATCGGCGTTACCTCCTTTTAACGGTATTGGCCGCCAGCATCAGTTTTACGCAGGCTCTCGGCAAAAATGCCTGGCCGCTTGCAATCTCCGAATCTGAAACGGTCTACTTCTTTAGTATTAAACGATTAAAAATTAAACCAATTCTAGTACAATAGTTTCACTAATTCGGCTGTCAAGTTCATGTCTTGAAAACGGCTTGCTTGAGAGAGGATGAATTGGCGGTTCGTGTGATAGACTTCGATGTACGGTTACTAAGGGTTCACGAAAAAATAATTCCACATCTGGCGGTCTTTTGGCCCGTCTACTGCGTTACATCCATCGACAGGTATCTCGATATGCGCCGCTGGATGTGCCTTGTAGACGAACCCAAATCCGGCGCAACCTTGTGGAATTATTTCTTACCGTGACCCTAAAGAAATGCGGGAAATTGAGAATCTCGGGGCCGTGATCGACAATACTCTTTGCGAGTTATCGAAGACGGTGCCGACGGTATCTGTAATTTAAACCGGAAGCTGCTGCAGCGGTTTTGAAGGGTTGGGGGTCGATTCGAGCCCGTCTTTTACCAGCGACATCAATTGCCGTTTGTAGCCGTGTACTTTGCTCAAAAAGTTGATGCACTCGTCACAAAATGTCTGACCGCGCCCATCGATGATCGCCCGGACGTATCCGCGGTATCCGAATTTGTTGATCTCGCCTTTGCTCATTGGACATAGGGCCCCATCGCTGGCCACCTTGTAGGAAGCATGATCGGTCAAACCGAAATTATGCCCCACTTCATGCAACGAAACCTTTAACGTCCTTGCAATCAATACATTATAATCTATTTCAGAGTCGATGGATTCGGGGCTGAGTTTTTTAATCGATACCACGGCCGTATCATTGCGGGGGTTTTTACCACCGAATATAGAGTTATAAAACTCATCCTTGTCCTCGGTTTTTAGATCTGCAGCGGTTATCCCCAGCGTGTGCCCGCCATATTCCTCATTCAGAATCATCGTCAGAAGGTACGCATCGATACGATCGATCACCGGTGCATCATGATGTGACAACCGAAACTCATCGATCATGCCGCTAAATGATTCCAGGATTTTGTTGCCGATTTCTTTGAGGCTGCTGAAGGAAATAAAATTACCCAAACGCACGATATTCAATTTAGATGTTTTTTTCGTCATGTTGGGGCACACTCGCTTGAGGGTCATCGGGCGATGTACAATGACTATATAGTATTAGAATATCATCCGTCTGTCAATTTTCGGTTGTTACACGGACCAGACGGCTATGTCGGCTGGGATGGCGTTTTGGGGCATTTTATGAACGGTTTGGATGACAATTTATCAATCGATACAGGACGTTAGGGTCTCGGCGAGAAAAATTACACAAGATTGCGCAGGATTTTGGTTCGTCAACAAGGCACATCCGCCGGCGCATATCGGGATATGTGTTGGTGGATGTAACGCGGTAGACGGGCCAAAATACAAGCAAGATGTGTAATTATTTTTTACCGCGGCCCTTAAGCCGAAGGCGATGGTGAATTCCGGCGTAAACACCCTGATCTGCTTGACCCTGTTCTTCAGGTAAGAAACTATGGGGTCCAGTTTTAGTAGACATGTAAAAGAGCTGGCACTCGAAGTTGCCGATACTTGCTGAACTTCTCTGCGGCGCATCCAACTGACGGCGTTACGTTCCCGGCTGCGGTTGCCAAGCCCGGGACCCATACCTATTGTTGAAGTGGATTGCCACATGTTTTCAGGCCCATGATCAGTATTGATTTTCAAAGTATTGCATAACCAGGAGATAATTATGTCCACAAACAGCTTGATCAATGAAAAAAGTCCCTACCTGCTGCAGCATGCCCATAATCCTGTAGAGTGGTATCCTTGGGCGGATGAGACGTTTGAGCGGGCCCGCAATGAAAACAAACCAATTTTTCTGTCGATCGGTTACGCCACCTGCCACTGGTGTCATGTCATGGAAAAGGAAACCTTCGAGAACGATGAAGCCGCGCACTTTCTCAACGACACCTTCGTCTGCATCAAGGTCGATCGCGAAGAGCGCCCCGATATCGATGCGGTGTACATGGCGGCCTGCCAGATGATCACCGGCAGCGGCGGGTGGCCGCTGACCATTTTCATGACGCCTGACAAAAAGCCGTTTTTCGCGGCAACCTACTTGCCGGTTCGGACCCGCTTCGGCAGGGCCGGTGTGATCGACCTGTGCCAGCAGGTCAAGTCGATGTGGCAAACAGAAACGGAAAAGGTGTTGACATCGGCAAACCAGATCGCAGGGCATCTGGAAAAGGCATTCGAATTCCAATCGGCCGGTGAACCGGATGTCTCCCTGATAGACCGCGCCTACGCCCAAATCAAAAAAAGCTACGACGACCGCTACGGTGGCTTCGAGCCGGCCCCGAAATTTCCCACTCCCCATCGACTCTTGTTCCTCTTGAGGTGCTATCTTCGCCAGGAGGACCAAATGGCCCTGGAAATGGTGGAAAAAACGCTGACGGCCATGCGCTTGGGGGGTGTATGGGATCACATCGGTTTTGGATTTCACCGCTATTCCACCGACACCCAATGGCTCTTGCCACATTTTGAAAAAATGCTCTACGACCAGGCGATGGTGACGCTGCCTTACCTGGAAACCTATCAAATCACCCGCAATCCTTTTTACGCCCGGACGGTCGAGGAAATCTTCGCTTATGTTCTCCGTGATATGCATTCCCAAGAGGGGGGATTCTACTCGGCCGAAGATGCCGACAGCGAGGGAGAGGAAGGGAAATTCTATGTCTGGACCGACGAAGAATTCAGCCGCGTGCTGGGCAAAGAAGACGCCGCCGTATGGTCGCGGGTATTCAATCTAAAAAAAGACGGCAACTTTATAGACGAGTCGTCCCGCAGCAAGACCGGCAGCAACATTCTCCACCTTAAAAACCTACCGGCGCGCGTTGCAAAAGAAATCGGTGCCGATGAAGATGACCTTCTGAAAAACTGGGAAACGGTGCGGCAAAAATTGTTTCAGTATCGGGAAAAGCGGGTCCACCCGTTAAAGGATGACAAGATCCTCACCGACTGGAATGGAATGATGATCGCCGCCCTGTCACGCGGTGCACGTATTCTCGACCAGCCGAAGTACAAAGACGCCGCCGTGCGGGCCGTTCAATTTATTCTCGAAAGAATGAGAGGCGCCGACGGTCGTCTCTTTCACCGCTACCGTGAGGGAGACGTCGCCATCGACGGCCATGCCGAAGACTACGCATATTTTGTCTTTGGACTGCTGGAACTCTACCAGACCACTTTTGATCCGCTCTACCTAAAAGAGTCCCTCGACCTCCAGAAGCAAATGGTGGACGACTTCTGGGATGACAAAAACGGTGGCTTTTATTCGACATCGACGTCAAACCGTGACCTTCCGGTACGGCCCAAAGAACTCTATGACGGGGCAATACCGTCGGCCAATTCCATGGCTCTGTACAACTTTCTCTGCCTCTCACGGTTGACCGGTGACGCGAAATGGGAAGCACGGGCGCAGGCGTTGGCGCGTTCATTTTCCGGTTCGGTGCACATCCAGCCCTCTGCTTTCACCTTTTTTCTGGTCGGGCTCGACTTCGCGCTGCATCCGGGTGAAGATGTGGTGATCGCAGGCGAACCGGGAGCATCTGACACCCTGGAAATGCTTTCGGCACTCAACGTCAATTTCAGTCCGCACGGAATAACGCTGGTCAAATCGGGTCAGAACGCCCAACAACTGTCCGGTGTTGCCGGATTCACAGACGGGCTGGACGTCATCGACGGAAAGGCCACCGCTTATATTTGCAAGGGCGGATCGTGTCAGGATTCGACCACGGATGTCGACGCGATGCTGAAAAAACTTTTGCGGTAGTTAACCTTTCATTTTACATTATTGGATCTCAAAATATGACCCCAACGTGAAAGGAAGCCCCCATGAACGAGAGTACCATTAGAATCAGACTCATGAAGGCTGACGATTTTGACGATGTGGTAGGGATTGACGAGAAAGTCCTCAAGACTTCCCGGCCGGATTACTATAAACTGAAGTTTGAAAAGCTATTTAATTCCAAAGATTATTTGCCCACCTCGCTTGTGGCAGAGGAAGAAGATGGAACGGTGGTGGGGTTTGTAATGGGGGAACTCTATATGGGAGAATATGGCATTTTCCAGGAAGAAGCAAGTCTGGATACCATCGGCGTTGATCCTCATTACCAGCACAAGGGCATCGGTGAGCAGTTGATCAATGAATTTATGGATCATTTGAGACAAATCGGCGTTCAAAAAGTAAACACCTTGGTCGACTGGAATGATTCCAAACTGATACAATTCTTTAGCGCAAACCAATTCAGCCCCTCCAAAACCATTAACCTGGAAAGAAGGCTTTGATGTCGGTGAGGAGCGAGGGGGACATTCGTGCACAAAGTGCTTCACACATGAGCACAGTTATGACAATTAAAAGCCTATGCCAAGATTAGCAAAGCGTCTTCCCGCCTGAGATTCTGATATCGAGGATTCGGTATCAGCGTGTAAATTAGCTTTTCGCTGATTCTATTTGGCACGTCTCTCGGATAGCTGAGTACTTATAGTTTCCGCCCACCAATCGCAAGCCTTCTTAACATCGGACCAGGTATCCGTTGCACCTTCATAATGTTTTCCGCCAGTACGCTTATCTACAAACGCCCCTAAGCGCTTGCCGGTCATGGAGTCAATAATTTCCATCTCTGCGGTCGCCTCTCCCACGAAAATGTGAGATCCTGTACTGAGACTGGCACCTTCACTGATCAGACGCGCCGGTGGCAGGTAGGTGGTAATGTTATTCATTTCACTGTTGGCTCCCACGGCCTCGGTCAATGCTAGGCGAATGCGCAGGGTATCTTTCCCCGGCTGATCAACAATCTCCCATTTTTTTTCAAGCTGCTTTCTGACGGCGGAGTATAAATAATGCGCAATATTTTCGCGTTCATTTTCGGGGACATTTTTCAACTTCGAATTTTCTTTGTACCATATGGATACGGAATCAAGTATAATCTTATCATAAAGGGCGAAATTCGCATCGGGATTCACGTAATAGAGCATTGCTCTGTCGCCACCGCCCTTTTCCAGCTGCGAGTAATCTCCTAAAAAACCCGATTTTTTTACCCCCCGGGCTTGCTGCACTCTGGAGCATCCGGCAACTAAAACTGCTCCGTAGATAACCAATAGGCTGAAAGTTAGAATTAGTTTAAGTTGTTTCATGTCATTATCTCCTTCTCTTATAATTAAAGCAAAAATGCTCAATCGATGAAAAAGATTCTATTCATTTTACGCTTATTCCGCTAAATCACAGTTAAAATTTCCAGTTGGCGTTTAAGGCGAAAAAGATAATGTCGTTTCGCCTGTAGTCGCCTTTAAGTAAGTCATTGTCTATTTTGGCCTTACCGTAGTCGGCATACACAAACTGCGCACCGGTAGAGAGACGATCGCTCCATTTATACTGGGCCCCGGCGGCATAGCGAATCTGACGGTCGATAGGCATATCCGGCGTGCGATCCTTTGAGTCGACCGGGGAGGTGTCGTAAGAAAAACCAAGTTGCAGTAGCCATTTTTCAACCGGACGGTAATGCACACCGACTGCAAATTTCCAGGTATCATCCCAGTTGCGTGGAATCTTTTGGGAACCTCGGCCGGTGGAGATGTTGACATCCTTAAATGCGCTCCAGTTCTCC
>JBDNAO010000526.1:0-2852 GCA_039768375.1 Desulfobacterales bacterium
TAAATGACGACGCCCTCTACCTAAATCACAATACCGTTCCTGGCGATAAAAAAATGCGCCACAGATTTCCCTGTTCATTTTTTTTTGCGGCTCTGGTGTTGGCGCTGCAGGGCTGCGCTGGTCTCTATTTCCACAAAGCCGCCCACTCCCCGCCGCCCCCTCGCCCTGTGGTCCTCTCCGATAATCCGATACGCGAATACTGGACGGGAATTGTTTTCAACGGATCTAAAATGGGATTTTCCCATTTTCGTCTTGCCTCGGCCGCGGAAGAGGAAAACCGGTTCGACATTCAATCGGAAGCCTACTTCCGGATTCGCTTTTTAATGCTGGACAAGAAAATCAATCTCAGGAGTTTTGACCGGGTGGCCGACGACCTGTCCCTCATCCGTTTCGACTACGCATTCGAACTGGATGGCAATCATCTGAGCCTGAACGGTCAGCGTTCAGCGAATCAGCTGGTAGTAACCGTCCGGAGCCGGGAAGAATCCACACCGCAGGTCATACCGTTGGAAACACAGATTTATCCCGCCAGTGCCATTGCGCTCTACCCGTTTCTTAACGGGCTGGAAGTCGGCCGACGTTACCAATACACGGTCTACGACGGGCAGACACAGAAACTGGCGCCCGTGGACCAGGCAATTTTGGCCTATGAGGAAAGCGAGCTGTTCCGGGGCCCGGCATTTAAAATCAGGACCCAGTTCCAAGGCCGTACGGTGACAACCTGGATGAACGACCGCGGAGAACCGCTGCTGGAGACGTCCCTGAACGGACTCGTCATCTCGGTCCTCGAAAACGAGGATGTCGCCCGGAAATACCTCGCACAAGCGGCCCTCAACAAAGACGAAAACATGCTGGAATTCAGTCTGATTAAATGTGACACGGTCATCAGCGATCCAGACCGGATTCATACGTTGACCGTCCAAATTTCGGGATTGGTTGACTCGGCCGCCCTGCCGAATGACGACCGGCAGGTGTGTACACGCAGCGGCAACGGATCGATCTGTCGCTTAATGACGCTTCCCGAAGCAAACGACCAGGGCTCGGTGCCGCCGGACGTTGAAACTCTCTCGCGTTATCTTGCACCCACGATTGCCATTTCAGCCCAACACCCTCAAGTCAGCAGCTTGGCCCAAAAAATCGTTGAGGGTGCGGATGGGGATCTTCAACGCATTCGCGCCTTGCTCGACTGGATTCACCAACACATCGCAAAAGAACCGGTCGATGTGTTTACGGCGCTGGACGTCCTGAAGGGCGGCCGGGCCGAATGCCAGGGACATGCTTTGCTGTATGCGGCTTTTGCCCGCACCTTGGGTATTCCCACCCGCATCGTCAATGGAATCGTCTATGCACCCGACTTTCGCGGTTTCCTCTATCACAGTTGGAACGAGAGTATCGTCGATGGTCGGTGGGTGGCAGTCGACCCGACCTTTGGCCAAATACCGGTCGATGCGACCCATATCAAATTGTTGGAAGGCCAGAATTTGTCAGATCTGATGCCTCTCATTGACATGATTGGAAAAATAAAGGTCCGAATCCTATCCGCCGAATGAATTCGGTTATCCCTGTCCCATCTGCTGTTGGAAAAGTCGTGATGCGTGTGCTACAGATGTTCATCCTGAAATGCGCAATTATTCGCATTCCAAAAGGAGTGCGCCCATAGGCAAACGGGAGGTCAAGCGACGATGCCCGACCCAGGCTTTACATTCGAATGTCGCCGGATTACGGCCACCTTCATCGACCCTTCCGGTCAGCGGGTCGAAAAACCGATCGAAATTCGAACCCATCCGATTTCCGGACGCTCTTGCCGGATCGCCTTCAGCCGCGTAAACGAAAAAGATGTCGGCAACGAGGAGTTACCGGATCCGCCGCCCGACATCGGCGATCGGGCTGCCTGTCCATTCTGCCGGCCCCAGGTAAACGCGAAGACACCCTGTCTCGATCCGGATGTAGCGCCGGAAGGCCGCATGATGCAAGGGGAGTCCCTTTTATTTCCAAACCTTTATCCTTATGGCAACCATTCCGCCGTCAGCCTGTTCAATGATGATCATTTCGTCGAAATCGGTACGGCCTCCCGGTCCTCATACACCAACAGCCTCTTAAATTGCCGCAATTACCTCGAACGTGTTCGAGACCATGATCCTCTGGCGGTCTACACGGCCATCACTCAGAACCATCTGCCGTCAGCCGGCGGTTCGCTGCTGCACCCTCATCTGCAGATCAACGCCGATCGAGTCGCCTCCAATCACCACCGATTTTTAAAGAAAAAAACAGATCAATTCCATCGAAACACCGGGCGTGAACTTTTCTCCGTCTACCTTGAACACGAGAAAGAAGAAGGGGACCGCTACATCGGCCGGACCGGCCCCTGGGAATGGACAGCGGCTTTTGCACCGGAAGGATTTTTCGAAATCTGGGGTATTCTACCCGGTGCCCATTCGCTGGTAGAATTAGCGTCAAGCCAATGGGAGGATCTGGCAACCGGGATCATCAACATTCAAAAATATTACCGCAGCATCGGTCGCAACGGCTATAACCTGGGGCTGCTGGCGATAGAAGAACCGGATAGCCGTCTCGAGCTGCGCATGGTCGTCATGGTCCGCGCCAACCACGCCCCCTGGGTGCGCAACGACCACACCGGCTTCGAGGTCATGTTGGGCGACATGACCACTTTCACGCCCCCCGAAGAAACGGCTACAGACGCCAGACAATACTTTAGTACGAAAATTGAATCAGACCCGCAAATAGAAATTTGAAACTTGAAACTCGAAACTCAGAACTCGTAACCCGGAACCAGTGGTGGCTTAAGGGCCATGAGCGTATAGTCCGTAAAATCAATGAGATCCTGAAACTGA
>JBDNAO010000113.1:0-12363 GCA_039768375.1 Desulfobacterales bacterium
GAGAAAATCAAGGAGCCTAATAAAGAGAGCGATATGATCTTCGAAAAAGATGATACTCTTTCTGAATCAATTTCGGAATGCAACTTAAAATAGTGGACAATTGAAAAAGACCTCCAAAGCCGAGGTCTTTTTTGGGGGGATAGAGTTGTTTAAAGGAAATTGATTATTTGGGAGAATTCCTGAGGCCAGCTGCCAGGTTGTTGTTGATGTCGATGATGATGCTTAGTTTTTCCGGAGAAGGCTCCGCCATGGTCTCGAAAATACGCTTATCGATAAATGAGCTCAGACGGATGATATCCAGACGCAGTTTCTTCGGCAGGGGATTATCTTCGTGTGAAAGCTCACTCTGAAAAATACTCCAGATGCGTTGGTTAAATTTCAGAGCCTCCTCCAACATGTCAACCCGCTGAGCAGTGTCCCAGTGCTCCTGACACGCTTTGAGTTTCCGCGCCGCTTTTGTAAGCACTGCTGCCTCGGTCTCACGTCCAGACATCGTCATTTTACTGACCGTTTCATAGGCTCCTACCGCATTAGCGTACATTCCTGCATACCTCCTGTTCATATTCAATCAGATCACCGCCCAGTTTCAACGCTTGGTAATATCTTCCGTTGACAATGTTTTCGCTTATTTGGTCAATGAGACCGGTCAAACTCGGAGCGGCCGATAAGAGTTCTCTAACTTGATTCCAGTATGCATCAGCATGGACTTTCCGATTATCATGGTCGATGTACATAAGTTGAATTGTAAAGTATATGCGGCTGCAAGGTGTAGCGGCATCCCTTTCGCTGAGAATATCTTTCTCGCGTAAAACCGGTGCATCGTTGTTAATGAGCAAGTCGCACTTATGAATTGAGCTGTTGGAGATAACCGCACCCCCCACAATCATTCTTTCCCCGGGTTTAAGAGTTATTTTGAGTGGCATGGTTTTTCAATCAGTGGATATTAGTGACTCGTTGTCTTGAGTGTTGGAGGGGGCGTAAGCCCCCTCCATAGCAGTTCTCTTAATGATGGTCAATGAAGTGTTTTAAACTAGAACAATCTCAAGACGGCTTGAGCGGCCTGGGAAGCCAGACTCAATGAAGTGGTTCCCAATGCCTGACGGGTTTGCAGCATCAGCATGTTGGCCCCCTCTTCGTTCATATCGGCTTCGGTCAGCTTGGCGGCGCCGTCTTCGAGGGTATTGATCATCTTCGCCGTGAAATCTTCCCGAGCGGTGATGATCGACAGGTTGCTAGATAGTGTTTTAGACTGTACACGGAGAGTATCGTTTGCAGTTTCAAGACCAGCGATAGTAGTCTGAATTGCGGCTGAATCCACACCTGACGCTGTTGATGCCCAGCTACTCGCGGTAATTAAGCTTGTGGGTTCAAAAACAGCTGTGTCATCACCAAATCCCGACACCAAAAGAGTAGAAGCATCAGATGAGGGTGCAAATTGAACCGTCAATTGACCGCTTTGAAGCAGGTTCACACCTTTATAACCAGAATCCTTGGAGACATCATCGATCTGATCCATCACCTCCTCGAATTGGGCCATAAATTGGATCGCATCGGTTGTTGTAGCCGACAATGCCGACGATGCCAGCGACCGGGCCTGAGCAATAAGGTTTGAAATGGTCTCAATTCCATTGTTTGCGGACTTAATGGTCTGGATGGCCTCGGACATACCGTCCTTACGGGCAGCCAAATCGCCGGCGCGAGTCCGGTGTTCCTGGGCGGCAAAAAAGTTAAGCGGATCGTCCAGGGCGGTGTTGACTTTCAGACCGGTTGACAGACGGTTCTGGGTGACTTCCATGTCCTTGGAAGTTTTTTGCAAACTGAAGAGGTTGGCGCGCATGCCTGCTGTTAAGCTGATAGTGCTAAGTGCCATTGTTGATTTTCCTTTCCTAGGTGTTTTTGTTTTCCGGCCTCCTGCCGGAGGTTACTTGCCGCTTGACGCGGCAGCCAGTTTTTCAAGGCATCAAAATGGTCAGGTTCGGTTGAGGCCTCCGTTACAGACCGTTATCCTGCCTTCACAGTCCATTATCGGGCCCGGTTTGCAGAACTTGAGGGAATTTTGAATTTTGGGATTTTCAAGATTGTGACGGCGCGGCTGTCGATACTGAATTGGGAGGGTGACGAACTTATTCATCAATTTCCGGAAGAAATTGATGAAACAACAATCCACCTTCGGTGGAACCAATATTTTAAGGGATCAATATTCCGGTATTTAAGTTTCTACCCAAGAAATACGGTCATCATATTGAAATTATATGCTATATTGCCGAAGGCAAATGGGTATTCATTGTTTCATCCGGAAACAATGAATAGAAAAAGTCCAATAAATCCTGAAGATCCTGTCTATAAATCCAAAAATATAAACGAATCTATTCATTATACAAATAATTATAGTCGCATTAGTATGGGTGGGCACGACTGGTTGATGATGACACAGTCATTCTGAAACTAATCGCGTTGTTGATTGAAGGTCTGGCTTTTTGCAAAGTCATCAGGAATTGCAAAATGCGAATTATCAATACAGAGTGTCTATAAAATGCAATACATTAGATTACAATACGTTAAGGGCTTTTCGGCACGGTTTCTAACTCCTCTTATCTACTGCACACATTGTAAGCTTCCAATTGGCGATATTGAGGAAGTATGGGGTGTATTGCCCAAAAACAACTAAAATACAAGTAGATAGGGTTTAAGTCTCAAATTGATCCTTCACTTAACGGGTTACCGACATCCTGTTTTTTTGCATTATGCAAACAATTGCCCCCATTGAACGCCATTATCAAAGGTCCTTTTTGGTCGTCGTATCTGTGGGTTGTCCATACCGTAAAAAATTTTGTCTCCCGGCAAATAGATTCGGTTGAGTGTCAATACCAAAATGTGGTGTATGGAATTTCTTTGCGTGAACACATCTTGTCTTTTCACTCCACAGGCCCTGTAGACACTAAAAATAGACATATCATCAGCGTGTTAACGCTTTAGGTCGTGGCATGCTCCTTGCTCTGACCCGATGACTGCAACGACTCGACCTTGCGACTAACAGATACATGGAGGAGGGTAATTTGCTGAATATCGCTGCTGATGATGCCTTTGCCGTGGAAGACGAGACCCAACCGTGTGAGTGCCCCACTGCCGAAGACGACTGCAAGCCCGAGGGTTTTCTGGGAATAATCGGCGGAAGTGAACAAATGCGGAAGGTTTTTGAGCTTATTCGAAGGGTGGCGGACTCAGACAGCACCATTTTAATCAGCGGAGAAACCGGCACCGGCAAGGGACTGGCGGCCAAGGCCATTCACTGCTGCTCCCATCGCAAGGACAAGCCTTTCATTTCCATCAACTGCGGCGCCATCCCCGAGAACCTGCTTGAAAGCGAGCTGTTCGGTCACGTCAAGGGGTCTTTCACAGGTGCGACGTCCAACAAGGTCGGAAAATTCGAGCGGGCGCACGGCGGCACGGTGTTCCTGGACGAAATTGGAGACATGAGCCCGGAACTTCAGGTGAAACTCCTGAAGGTCCTGGAGGAGGGGGAGTTCGAGCCGGTCGGCGGCACCCGTAGCATCAAGGTCGATGTGCGCATCATTGCCGCCACCCACCGGGACCTCGACGAGGAGGTTCAAAAGGGGACCTTTCGTGAGGATCTGTTCTACCGGTTGTTCGTGATTCCCATCCAGCTGCCGGCGCTGCGGCATCGCAGATCGGACATTCCGCTTCTGGTGACCGATTTCCTGAAAAGCTTCAACGAAAAGAACAACCGGCAAATCGACGGGTTGACCGAAGAGGCCCTTCACATCCTAATGAATCATTCCTGGCCGGGAAATATCAGGGAACTAAAGAACATGATCGAAAGAATCGTCGTCATCAAGGGAGAAGGCCGTATTACCGCCAGGGATTTGCCCCGCAAGATGAAAGATACGACAGCCGGCCCCGCGGTGCCGGCGGTTGAAATCACCGACGAAGGCATATCCTTGAACAATGCCGTCACCGAGTTCGAAAAAGCGCTGATCGTTCAAACCCTGGAAAAAACAAAGTGGGTCAAAAACCAGGCGGCCAAACTCCTGCAGCTCAACCGCACAACCCTCGTCGAGAAGATCAAGCGTCACCGGCTCGAACCGGTTTCGATATGACTTCTAAAGGGTTCAAGTGGTCGAGGATTCCAGGGTTCGAGGGGGAAGGAAAACCACCTGAGCCGAACTTTTGGTCAAAAAGAACTGTAGTGAGTTCTTTTAATGATATCTTCTAAGCGGCATAATCACTTGAACCCCGAAATCCTCGAACCCTGATAGTCGGCTTACCTTTTTCGGATCTGCTTACTATTCTTTCTCTTTCCCCCTCCAACCATACCACTCTTCGTCAATCCTGTTCTCCGTAGGCCGCAGCAGCCCTGCGGGCGTCAAAGACCTGACGTGAACAGCGGCGATATTTGACGACGCATCGGCCTCTATTCCCTCTATCAGGAGGGGTGATCAGCGAAAGAATTTACGGAGTGCCGCATTGTTCGGCCTCCAGTGCCGTGGGTGGTAAGGACAACACGCAATGGAGGAAAAGTGAACCGACCTTTTTGGATCGCGCTTTCGGCCGTGATTATGCATTATACCGGATGGCACGAAACTTGAACATGTTACTGGCCGTTGCCGACCGCCTGGGAGAGATACCGTTATCTCCCGAAGTGTTTTTGAAGCGGCGTCCGTTTTGGGAAGAAAGTCGTGCTCATGATGTGTCGAATGGTTTGACCGAATGCAGATGCAATCTATTTTGATTGTCGAGGATGATCCCGATGTACGGGCCATGCTGACGCGTACACTCGGCTGCGGCGGTTATGTTGTCGACAGCGCGGCCGATGGGTCGGAGGCGCTCGACAAGTTCAGAGACAACCGCTTCAACCTGGTCATCACCGACGTCCGGCTTCCGCAGATGAACGGGTTGCAGTTGCTGGGTGAGATAAAGCAGGCCGAGCCGCATGTCCCGGTCATCGTCATCACCGGTTACGGTTCGGTGCAAAATGCAGTGGAGGCCATGCAGGGCGGGGCCAGCGACTATCTTCTCAAGCCATTTTCGAACGAGACCCTTCAGGTCGCCATCAGCCGGGCCGGGATCGTGGCGCAGGAAAGGTCTTCGGTCCGGCTGGATCGTGGGACGGTTGCGGCCGAGCGGCGTATCGTCACCCGGGACCCGCAGTTTCTGAGTCTCTTGAAGGTGGCCGAGAACATCGCCGCCAGTTACGCCACCGTGCTTGTTCAAGGCGAGAGCGGGACCGGCAAAGAGCTTCTGGCGCGCTTCATTCACGAACGAGGTGGCCGCAGAGACGAACCGTATGTGGCGGTCAACTGCGCCGCGCTGCCGGACACGCTTGCGGAGAGTGAACTCTTCGGACACGAAAAAGGGGCTTTCACCGGCGCCGTCACCAAAAAGATCGGCAAATTCGAGGCTGCCGGTCGCGGGACCATCGTTCTGGATGAAATCAGCGAAATGTCACCGCCCCTGCAAGCCAAACTGCTGCGCGTCCTGCAGGAACGGCAGGTCGACCGCATCGGCAGCAATCGGCCGGTGTCGATAGAGGCCCGGGTTATCGCCGTCAGCAACATCGACCTCAAAGATGCCGTGGAGGCGGGCAAATTCCGCAAGGACCTCTTTTACCGCGTCAACGTCGTGCCATTAAAGATTCCGCCCTTACGAGAGCGAAGAGAAGATATCCAACTGTTGGCGCGTCATTTTTGCGAAACATACGGTCGGATGAACGGCAGGGAGACAGTGGTCTCCGAGGCGGCGATGGATCTTTTGCACAGACACAGTTGGCCGGGGAACATTCGCGAACTGGAAAACACCATCGAGCGTGCGGTTCTGATGGGCACTGGCGCCGAAATTGCGCCCCAAGACATGATTCTTGACGGTGACGATGCGACGGCGGGCTACGCCGAGAGCGCACACATCCGGGCGGGCGTGACGGTCAGGGACATGGAACGGAAGCTGATCATCACCACGCTGCAGGCGGTCAACGAGAGTCGGTCACAGGCCGCCGAGATGCTGGGAATCAGTATCCGCACCCTGCGCAACAAGCTCAAGGAATACCGGGAGGCGAACGCCGAAGGCTGCCGCCGGGCCGGTTGACGGTATGGTGGCACGGCAGACAGGGAAGCGCTGGTACGAATTTTGCTTTTTAGCGGTCAGCCTGAATTGAGGAGGATATCCATGGAAACCTTAAAACTGTGTGGCGGTTCGATCGAACTGTTGAGCCGCGCCCTTGATGTGCGGTCTTCGAACCACAATGTCATCGTTTCGAATATTGCCAACGCCGACACGCCGAACTACAAGGCGTTTCAAGTCGAGGTCGAGAAGGAGATGGAAAAATTTGCCGCCGACCCCGGCCGTCTGCGGATGCGGCGCACCCAGCCGGCTCACATGCCCGTTGCGGCCGTTTCAGAAGTTCGCGGCACAGCGCGGGTTAGCGACACCCCGCAGTTCAGCTTGCGGGGGGACGGCAACACGGTCGACATCGACCGGTCGATGGCCGACCTGGCGGAGAACAACCTCTTGTACAACGCGGCCGCACAGATCATCCAGCAGAAGTTTCAAGGACTCAAGTCCGCCATTCTCGGCGGTAACGGAGGGAAGTAATTATGGACTTTTTTGGCTCGCTTCACACCAGTTCAACGGGGCTCGCCGCGCAGCGTCTGCGGATGAACCTCATCTCCAGTAACTTGGCCAACATCAACACCACGCGCACTGCCGAGGGCGGACCCTACCGGCGCAAGGACGCCGTCTTTGCAGCAGTCCAGACGCACCGATCATTTAAAAGGGCCCTGGACGCCGCTCGGGGGGGCGAGCGCGCCGACGTTGAGATCGCCGGGGTGGTGGAAGACCCGGATCCCTTTCAAAAGAAATATGACCCGCGCCACCCGGACGCCGATAAGATGGGCTATGTGCTGGTTCCCAAAATTAACTTGATGGAAGAAATGGTCAACATGATCACGGCCACCCGCAGCTACGAGGCCAATGTGACCGCCATAAAGGCCACCAAAAGCATGGCGCTGAAAGCGCTCGAGATAGGTCGTTAGAAATGAAAATTGATTCCGTTGAATCCGTTCCCTTCACTCGGTCGATGTCTGCCGCGATTCAGCTGCCTGGCACTGCACCTGCCGCACCTTCTTTCGGAGAGGCCATGCGGGAGGTGTTCGAATCCACCAACCAGCTCCAGAAGCAGGCCGACAACGAAATCCAGGCCCTTGCCGTCGGTAAGAACGGCGATCTTCACAAAACCATGATCGCCATGGAAGAAGCCGACGTATCGTTTCAATTGCTGATGCAGATTCGCAACAAGATCGTTGCCGCCTACCAGGAAATCATGCGGATGCAGATTTAACCGGTTGTCGAGAAAGAGAGCAGTAGATGGCAGTGAACAATGCGGGTCTTCAAATCAGGAACCTGCTGGCAAGCCTCAGTCCGGCCAAGAAAATTTCCCTGGCCGTCATGATCATCGGCACGATTGCCGGCTTTGTCCTGTTGATGTCCTGGACCGGAAAGCCGGATTTCCGCAACCTTTATGCCAACCTGGCGCCGGAGGATGCCGGCGAAATCCTGAATTACCTGAAGGAGCAGAATATTCCGTATCGGGTCACAGAAAACGGCGCCGGCATCGAGGTCCCCGAAGACCGCGTCCACGAATGCCGCATGTCGCTGGCCTCGAAGGGGCTGCCCCAAGGCGGCGGAATCGGGTTCGAGGTTTTCGACAACACCAAGCTCGGCATGACCGAGTTCGTCCAGAACGTCAATTACCAGCGGGCCTTGCAGGGTGAACTGTCGCGCACCATCAACCGCATTGCGGAAGTGGAGAGTTCCCGGGTTCACATCGTCATGCCGGCCAAGTCGCTGTTCATCGACCAAGAAGAGCCGGCAACCGCATCGGTGGTGTTGAAACTGCGGCGGGGCAAGTGGTTGTCAGCTGATCAGGTTCAGAGCGTCGTGCACCTGGTTTCCTCGAGCGTGTCGCGGCTCAAGCCTGAAAACGTTACCGTGGTGGACACCTCGGGTAAGTTGCTGGCCGGTTTTTCGGACCGTTCGGAGGTCACGCGACTGAGCTCCGACCAGCTCGATTACCAGGAAAACCTGGAACGCAGCCTGGAGGGACGGATCAAATCGATGCTCGAAAAAGCACTCGGCCGGGACACAGCCATCGTCAGGCTCTCTGCCGCCCTCGATTTCAAACGCCAGGAAATGACCGAAGAACGGTTTTATCCCGATAATCGGGTGATCCGCAGCGAGCAGATGTTGCAGGAAAAGTCGGGGGAACCGGCGGCGATTCCGGCCGGTATTCCGGGGGTAAGGTCAAATATTGCCAAGAATGCTTCGGGCACCGGCAGCGGAAATTCCGAATTCGAGAAGAACGACCGTACGGTCAACTACGAGATCGGCAAACTCACCAGTCACACGATCGAACCCGTGGCGCGGCTCAAACGTGTGTCGGTGGCCGTGATCGTCGACGGGACCTATCAACAGCCGGAAAAGCCGGCCGCTGGACGCGAGGCGAAGTACATTCCCCGGACGGCCGAAGAAATGGCACAGTTGGAGAAAATCGTGAAAGGCGCCATTAATTTCGATGCCGACCGCGGCGACACTGTCGAGGTGGTCAACATTCCCTTCCAGACCGAAAAGGTGGCAGAGGTGCCGGAAGACAATACGCCGCCCAGCTGGGCCGAACGGTTGCAGCCTTACGCTGGAACACTCAAGTACACGCTTCTCGGAATCTTTTTGTTGTTTTCCTTTATGTTCGTGGTGCGGCCGATTACCAAGTGGCTGACTTCCGGCAGCACCGGCGACGTCGAACTACTGCAGCAACTGCCGAAGACCGTCGGTGAGATCGAACACGAATTCGGCGGGGCCACGGCCGCCATGCCCTACCGGGATGAAATCAACCGCCTGCTGACGGCCGAGGGGGATATATCCACGGATGTGATGCGCGACTGGATGAAAGAAAGTTAGCCATATGGATGCGAGAAATCTACCTGGTCCACTGAAGGTCGCCATTCTGATCCAGGCTCTGGACCAAGGGGCTGCGCAGAGGATCATCGGCGGCCTGAACGACAAGGAACGGAAGCTTATTCACAGCCACCTGAACCAGATGGGGCCGGTGGCGCCGGTCCTGATCGAGAAAGTCGCCCGGGAATTCGCCCAGAAAATACAGCAGGCCCGCAGCGGGCGGACCGGCAATGACGGTCCGAATAAAGCGGCCAGTAAACAGATCGACGGTTTGAAAGATTCGGCCGACTGTTCGAACCTCAAGGCGGTGCTCTCCCTGGCGCCTGACCAGCTCTTCGAGTTGATTAAGGACGAGCATCCGCAAACAATCGCCATCGTTCTGGTTCACCTTGAGACCGCCGTGGCCAGTGACATCCTGTCGAAGATGCCCGATGACCTCAAGGCAGAAGTGGCCGTGAGGATCGCCGGGCTGGACAAGGTCAGTGCCGGGATGGTGGCGGAGATCAACTGCGTTTTCGAAGAGATTCTGAAGAATAAGGACACCTCCGTCACCCGACTGACCGGCGGCGTCGAGCGCCTGGCGGAAATTCTGAACCAGAGCGATGAACACTCCAGCCAATTGGTTTTGAGTGAAATCGAAGAAAGCGACCCCGACCTTGCGGCGCAGATCAAACAGATGATGTTTGTTTTCGAAGACCTCGTTCTGGTCGACGACCGCGGGTTCCAGAAGGTGCTGCGCAAGGTCGAAACGGCTGAATTGGCGATGGCCCTGAAGGCGGCCTCTCAGGAAGTAAAAGACAAGGTCTTCCACAACATGTCGGCCCGCGCCGGTGAAATGTTGAATGAAGAGATCTCCAACATGGGCCCGGTGCGAATGAAGGACGTTTCCGACGCGCAGCAGAAAATCACCTTGATCATTCAGGAAATGGAATCCAAGGGCGAGCTGCTCGTCGGCGGCCGGAGGGGGGAGGAATTCGTTTCCTGACCCGATCAGACCTTAACACGAAAATAGAATCAGACCCGCAAATAAAAACTTGAAATTTGAAACTCAGAACCCGGAACCAGTGGTGGCTTAAGGGCCATGAGCATTAAAGATGACCGTGGGTAAGCACTTACATGGGGAGACGTAATTTGAATCACGAAAATGCCTTTCAGTTCCACTACTTTCCGGAAATACCGCTCGATCGCACCGATTCCGGACGGACAATCCGAAAGGACTATACTCACCTTCACGGACACGGTTTTGTGCGGGATGGCGGCGGTGTGGCCTGGTCGAATCTCTCTAAGGATGACGCGCTGCCGTCCGCTCTTTCCCGCAAATCTCTCGACGAAATCGAAACCCAGGCCTACATTCGCGGATTCAACAAAGGCGAAAAGGCCGGATTTGAATCCGCTGCGGAGAAGATCGAGTCCTTGAGACGCATGTTGGACGAGGCCGTTGAAGCGCTTCGGCACGCCCGGAACAGGATTCAACGTGACACCGAGAAAGAAATCCTCGAACTGGTCCTGGCCGTCGCCGGCCGGATTGTCGGGCACGAGGTCCAAACCAACCGCGAAGCCATCGTTGCGGTGGTGCGGGAGGCGCTGCAGAAGGCCGAAAATCGGGAAACGGTTGTGATCAAAATGAATCCGGCCGATATCGACTTCTTAGACCGATTGCGGTTGCCTCTCTCAAGCCTTTCACAAAATCCGGACGGCTTGCGGATTGAAGCCGATGACAGTGTCGGCATCGGCGGCTGCTTGATCGAAACCGATGGCGGCGACATCGATGCCCGGATCGAAAGCAGGCTGCGGATCGTCGGGGAGGCTTTCCGGAAAAAACTGGGCCAAGGCTTACCGGAACATGAAACCGAAGCGTCACGCGGCAGGACGAAAGAGTGATGCAGAATGCTCTCGATTTGCAAAAGTACCGCTCCTGCCTGGACGGGTGCAATCTGGTCTGTGCCCGGGGACGGGTGACCAATGTCATCGGCCTGATGGTCGAGGCCGTCGGTCCGGTCTGCCGGTTGGGGACGGTGTGTGAGATCCAGCCCGGCGGTGAGGCGCACGCCATCACGGCCGAGGTCCTCGGGTTTCGTGACGACCGCGTCTTGCTGATGCCGCTTGAAGAGGTGCGCGGCATCGGTCCCGGCTGCCTGGTGACAGCCCGGCAGGACCGTGCCGTCATACCGGTCGGCAGGGGTTTTCTGGGACGGGTCGTCGACGGTCTCGGACTGCCGATCGACGGCAAGGGCCCCATCGTTACCGACGCCGAATATTCTATCTACGCCGAGCCCTTGAACCCCTTGAAGCGATCGTGCATCCGCACCCCTCTAGATATCGGCGTGCGGGCCGTCAATGGCTTGCTCACCATCGGCTGCGGACAGCGGGTGGGCATTTTTGCCGGTTCCGGCGTCGGCAAGAGCATTCTGCTGGGAATGATGGCCCGTCACACGGCCGCCGACGTCAACGTAATCGCATTGATCGGGGAACGGGGCAGGGAAGTCAACGAGTTCATCGAAAAAGAACTGGGCGAGGAAGGCTTGAAGCGCTCGGTCATCGTCGTGGCGACCTCGGACCACCTGCCCCTGATTCGTTTGCGCGGAGCCTATATCGCCACGGCCATCGCCGAGTACTTCAGGGACCTCGGTCAGAACGTCCTGTTGATGATGGATTCGGTCACCCGCTTTGCTATGGCCCAGCGCGAAATCGGTCTGGCCCTCGGCGAACCGCCGACGACCAAAGGCTATACCCCGTCGGTTTTCACGCTGCTGCCACGCCTGCTTGAACGGGCCGGGACATCGGCCGGAAAGGGCACCATCACAGGGCTGTACACAGTCCTTGTGGAAGGTGACGACACCAACGAGCCGATTGCCGACGCTCTGAGGGCGACTCTGGACGGCCACATCTGTTTGTCCCGCGAACTGGCCATGCAGAATCACTACCCGGCCATCGACGTCCTGAGCAGCATCAGCCGGGTTATGGAAGATGTCGTGGGTTCCGGGCAACGGGAATGGGCTCGGACTTTCAAGTCGATTTTGGCCACCTACAAAAAGTCCGAAGACCTGATCAATATCGGAGCCTATGTCGCTGGAAGCAACAGCCGGATCGATCGCGCCATCCGCATGATCAACCGCATCAATCAGTACCTGACCCAGGAGGTTGCGGTGCGGGTGACCATCGATGAGAGCGTGCGCCAGCTGGAAGAGATAATCATGCAGGCAGGCAGCGCTGCCGTGCACACGACCACCGACAAAGAGTCGGCGTGATCCGGCCGCCTGCTGCCAATATGTCGCTGCTCAGTCAGTTGGCCGGTGCACCGGCTTAAGGGCCGCGGCAAGAAATAATTACACATCTTGATTGTTTTTTGGCCCGTCTACCGCGTTACATCCACCAACACATATCCCGATATGCGCCGGC
>JBDNAO010000527.1:0-3410 GCA_039768375.1 Desulfobacterales bacterium
GAGGCACGAATATAACGCACAACACTATTGCCATCGGCGTTCGGCATCATTATATCGGTGATAACGACATCAAAGAGTTGGTCTTTGAATTTTTGGATGCCTTCGCTTCCGTTGCAAGCGGTTTGAACATCATAGCCGTACAGGCTGAGAGCTTCCTGGATTACTTCCGTAATTCCCTCTTCATCGTCGATAACCAGAACGCTGCTCATTTTTTGCCTCCGGCGATAATGTTGTTCAACCCTGACATAAACAAAACGTCGTTATCTTACTGAAACGACCATTATTGTCAAACGGCAAATTTTGGGAAAAACGACTTCCGATAAAATAAGTTATGCACAAAATTCAAATTACTGAAATTACTGTAAAATTTGAGCAAAATACTGTAAGTAGCTGAAAAAAATTGATATTACAAAAATCAATTTTATTCAACACTATTAATGAGATGGGCGCTCTTTGACAGGTTATCAACATTGAACCAGAGGTGCACGAATCTTTTGAAAACGTGTATTATCTTTAATTTTCACTTGATATGGAGGAGATATGCAGAATAATTCGCTTTACACGATGTGATTATTCTCGGTGCAGGTCCGGCGGGACTGCAGGCTGCCATACACGCCGCCCGGCGTAAGGTTTCCGTTCTGGTGTTCGGGAAACAGGCCAAAAGCAGTTTGTTTCACGCTCATGTCGAAAACTTCTGCTGCCTTTTCAACGTGGCCGGGGAGGACATGTTGCGAACCGGTCGCGAACAGGCTTCCCGTTTTGGCGCGGAAATTGTCGGCGAAGATGTCATGAAGGTGGCAGCCAACGGTCAGATGCTTGATATTGCAACTGAAAGTGGCCGCAAGATCCGGTGCAAAAGCCTGATCATTGCCACCGGATCCACGCGCAATAAACTTGGCGTCGCCGGCGAAAAGCAACTGTTGGGAAAGGGGGTCAGTTACTGCGTGGAGTGCGATGCCAACTTTTTCCGTGGTCAGGAGGTGGCGGTGATCGGCGATGAGAGCGCTGCCGCGGGCGGCGCTCTGACGCTGCTGGGTTACGACGCAAAAGTTCATTTGATCTGTCATAAACTGCAGGTGGTGGATGCCTTGCGCCAAGAGCTCGAGCGGAGCCGCGTGATCATTCGCCACGGGGCCTCGGTGGCCGCGATCGATGGAGAGAAGGAGGTGACCGGCGTGGTATTGAAAGACGGGACCCGAATACCCGTTAAGGGTGTTTTCATCGAGTTGGGTGCGAAAGGGGTCATGGGATTGGCGACCGCTCTGGGCATCCGGTTGGACGATGAAGCCAAGTACATTCAAACCGACAAGAAGCAGCGAACCAGTGTTTCGGGGGTATTTGCCGCCGGTGACATCTGTGGCCCACCCTGGCAGATGGCCAAAGCCGTCGGCGAAGGCTGCGTGGCCGGACTGGAAGCGGCCGCTTACGCAAAGAAACTGAAAATCGAGTAGGTATCGAGCCGGGTTCAACTGAGGCAGAAATGGCCTGATTGCTTGAAAAACAACGGCTGAGAGAAGCAGCGAGGTTTTTCCGGCAGTTATTTCTTCAGAAAATCTTGACACACGCCTGCGGATGATCTTAAATAGGTCCAACAGAGTTTTTATAGGATAATCTCACACCTTTTTGAATCCAATCTTTCAGCAAAACCAATTGCAACTCGCAAGTCTTACCCAAATCAATAAAGGAGAGAAAGGAGATCAGAACCATGTCACCGAGACGGATTTTTTTTACGATTGCTGTCGTAGCGGCTGGGTTGTTTTTGGCCGGATCGTGGGTCAGTCCCGTTGCCGCCCAAAACGCGAATGTGACCGAAAACGAGAACTTGTCCTGGATCCCGCAAAATGCGGTACCGGGGGAATGTTACGCGAAAGTGTTTGTACCACCGAAGTATCGAACCGTCACCGAAAAGACATTGCTGAAGGAAGCGTCTGAACAAATCGAAATCATCCCTGCCCAATACGAGGTGGTTGAAGAGAAGGTGCTTGTCGAACCGGCCTCAGAGCGCTGGGAAGTCGTTCCGGCCGAGTACAAATGGGCCGAGGAGAAGATTGTCATCAAAGAGGCGTCGAGCCGCATGGAAACCATTCCGGCAAAGTATGAGTGGAAAGAGGAGAAGGTCCTCGTCAAACCGGCCGAAACGAAGTGGAAAGAAGGCCGCGGCCCGATCGAGAGAATTGATCATTCCACCGGCGAAATTCTTTGCCTGGTAGAGGTTCCTGCAACCTACAAAACCATCAAGAAAAAGGTGGTTGTCGAAGCGGCCAAAACCGTAAAGGTGGACATCCCGGCGGAGTACGGTACGGTGAAGCAAAAAGCGCTGGTGTCGCCTCCGACGGTGAAAAAGATTGAAATTCCGGCAGTTTACAAGACTGTTAAGGTAAGAAAAATGGTGACTCCACCGCAGGAGAAACGCCTCCCCATACCGGAGGAATATCAGACCGTAACCCGCACCGAGAAGGTCAGCGAGGGGCGTTTTGAATGGGCGAGAATCCTCTGCGAGACAAACACCACACCGGACTTTGTCATGCGTGTGCAGAAGGCGCTGGCCGCCGCCGGTTTTGATCCGGGTCCGGCCGACGGATCGGTGGGACCGCAAACCCAGGTGGCCATTCAGGCCTACCAGCAGAAAAATGGATTGAGCGTCGGCGCGATGACTTACGAAACCGTGGAAAAACTCGGTATTCGGTTGCGCTGAGCCGCTATGTGACTTAACACTACTGAATCAGAGAGAAAAAAGCTCCGCTGACAATGGATCGGCGGGGCTTTTTCATTATCGTGCGCTTTCCGAGGCAGGCTTTGACAGCCGTCAAACTCTTGACTGGCCGCCACAGGTCTTGCAGCGTGCACCCTGTCATCAGCCGTCGCAGCGGTAACACAGAGTTGCCCCTCAATTGTCGCCGTCAGAGCAGTGAGCCCTTTGCGGTTTCATCTGAGTGATGGTCGGCGGGTCCGATGATATCGATTTAGTTTTTACCCTCTCCCTCCCAAAATCAGTGCCTCACTAACCGAGGCATATCTCTTGCATGGATGCTCTCCATTCTGATCTCGGATCTTTCCTCAAAGGAGCCATTTATATGGCGAAACGTATCGGTTTGGTTGCATCGTATCTGATCGCGGCATTGTTTTTCGGTGTCGGCGTTCAAGCACAAGAGAAACCTCAGGTAAACCTCAACCGGTCTCCCGTTTTTAAGATCGAACAGTGCGATTCAATCCGAAGCGCCGTCTCCGATGCAATGGACGCGAGACCGTCGCACGAATCCCAACATTTGCTTGACGCTCGGTCTGCTACGGCAATGAGGGCGTCTCTAAACGACAACACGGTGTCCGACGCATTCTTTCAGGGTGCGTCCCTTGGAACAGCCTGGCCGCTGGCCTCCGGATTTGTCGTCACCAACAGCCACGTCGTGGCC
>JBDNAO010000528.1:0-3650 GCA_039768375.1 Desulfobacterales bacterium
ACCGGCTGCCGGAATATTTCATTAAAGAAAAACTGCCCCCGCACGACGTCACCTTCAAGGTCAAAGACGAGGAACTGGACCAGGTGTTCAACTGGTAGCCCAAGTTGGTGAAACCTGATAGAAAATGGGGGGTACCCTTCGGGTCTCCCCATTTGTTTTTTTAAGGAAATTAGGTAATGCTCCGAGCGGCGACCGTTACATCCATGGAGAAATTCACACGCGTTTCGGGGCAGCGTCTCGCAGAGGGGTTGATCGGCGAACTGAATCGACCACCGAACGTTTGTTGGTTGTTTTGTGCCCCCCAAAATGGGATCGAGGAACTTCTCGCCGGCATTTACGATGTGCTCCGCATAGAAACCATCATCGGCTGCACGACGGACGGGGAAATCTCGAACCAGGGACTGACAACCGGAACGGCCGTGCTGGGCGGTATAGCTGCCGATGAGCTGCATTTTCACGTGGCTGTTGCCGAAGGTCTCGGTGACAACGGTGAAACAGCGGGTCGACATTTGGCTCGTGATTTGCCGCCATCGATTCGTTATGTTCAGTTGTTTTCTGATGGTTTGTCCGGTAACGGCTGCGCCCTGCTTAGAGGCATGGCCGCGGTGCTGGGCGAGGATTTACCGATTTCCGGCGGAACGGCCGGTGACAATGGAAAATTCGAGCGGACCTGGCAGTTCGCCGGTAATCGGGTGTTCAGTGATGCAGCGGTGGCCATCGGCTTTTCCGGAGACCTAAAGCTCGGCACCGGTATTCGCAGCGGCTGGACCCCCATTGGACTGGCTAAAAAGGTTACCCGGGCATCGGGGAACATTCTTTATGAACTCAACGGCGAATCCGCGTTGAAAGTATTCGAACGGTTTCTGGGCAAGCATGCCAGGAAACTACCGGCCATAGGCGTTGAGTACCCGCTCGGCCTTCTCGGTCAATGGGGTGACGTTGGAGCGGATGATTATTGCCTGTTGCGCGCCACCATGTCGGTTAATCGGGAAGACGGCTCGATAAGCTTCGCCGGCGAAATTCCCGAGGGAGCGATGGTCAGCCTGACGTGCGGTGATACGACATCTATCCTTGACGCCGCGGAGAAAGCCGCTCAAGTGGCTCTCTCCGATTTGGGGGACTCGAAGCCGGGTTTGGTTTTTTGTTATTCCTGCATGGCGCGCAAAATTGTCCTCGGCCGGCGCACCCATGAAGAAATCGATCGTATTCGCCGTGTTGTCGGTGCATCGGTTCCGATACTCGGTTTTTACACCTATGGAGAATACTGTCGCATGCGGTGCAGCAGCCCCAGCTATCTCCACAACGAGACCGTCACCCTGTCTGTCATCGGAACTTGAAACATGAAGGACTTACAACCCTATATCGCTCGCATCAGTGAGCTCGAGAAACTGCTGAAGCAGGCCGAACAGAAATCAGACATTTTAACCAACCTTTTGAAAGAGGCCAGTGCCGATTTCAAACAAACCCTCGAAAGGGTGACCACTTCTGAGGAAAATTTTCGTGCCATTTTTGAAAACGCTCCGGAAGCCATTTACATCATCGATGTACAAACCCACCGGATCCTCGATTGCAACCCGTTCACTGCCGAATGGCTGGGATATCCGCGTGAACAAATTCTCTCTGCCAAAGTCGAGGACATCCTCGAACCGGGAGCGTCAGGAATTCCCGAAAATATTCGCAAGGCTCTCGACACAGGCAAGGTGCACATCCAGGAACGACGCTTCCAAAAAATGGACGGCAGCATAGCCGATGCAGAAATCACCGGGACCCTGATAGAGTATCGAGGAAAAACCTGTTTCGTAGCACTGGTACGGGACATCACCGAGAGAAAACAAATCGAAGAGCTCACCCGCTACAAGGAGCTCTTCGAAAATGTCACGGACCCGGTCTTCATCAACGATACCCGCGGCCGATTTCTCGAGGTAAACGACGTGGCCTGCAGCTCGCTTGGATTTGCGCGAGAGGAGATGTTACAGATGGCCTTACGGGACCTGGCACCGCCCGGACAGCTTGGTTTACTCGGCGAGGCGGCTGAACGCCTCCAGCGGCAGAAAAGCGTTCAGTTCGAACTCGACATACAGACCCGTATGGGTCTTCCCATTCCATATGAAATCAATTCCAGCCGTATCCACTACAAAGGCAACCCCTGCGTCCTGAGTGTCGCCCGCAATCTCAGCATCCGTAAAAAAATGGAAGAAACTCTGGTGAAGACCGAACGACTGTTGGCCGTGGGAGAAATGGCCAGCGGTGTGGCCCATAATTTCAACAATATGCTACAGATGATCATGGGCAGCGGCGAAGCGGCTCTCGCCAAACTGGGTGGCGGAAAAATTCGGGAATGCCGCGAAGCGATTGAAAGCATTTTGAACGCCTGCCGCAGGGGTTCCGGTATCGTGCGGCGGATCAAGGATTTTACCCTTTCCAAAACCAACGGCATAGATGAGGCGCAGATTTTCGACCTCGAGGAGCTGATGTCAGAAGCGTTGGAACTGACAAAGCCGTTGTGGAAAACTCTTTCTGAGCCCCGCAAGTATCGCGTCAACGTGATCAAGTGCACGGGATGCTACGTAAAAGGCAAACCGACCGAAATTTACGAAGTCCTGGTCAATTTGATTAAAAATGCACTGGAGGCTATGCCTGATGGCGGTACCCTGACCGTTACCAGCTACATTAAGAACGGCAGGGTTTACCTTGAAGTTGCGGATACGGGCAACGGCATTGCCAAAGAGAATTTCCAGCGAATTTTCGAACCGTTTTTCACAACCAAGGGAAGCCGAAGCACCGGATTGGGATTGTCATCCAGCTACGGGTTTATCAAAAGACATTTAGGAGACATCAGGGTAGAAAGCACGCTGGGAGAAGGAACGACCTTTACCTTGATCCTGCCCAAATCCACACGAGTCCGGCAAGCGGAAACAGAAACATTGCCGCTGACCCGGTTGACTAAGATAAAATTTCTCTTGATCGATGACGAAGTCAATATTCTCCGATCCATGGAGATGTTTTTCGAAGATTCCGAAATCGAAATCCTGACCGCTAAAACCGCCAGGGAAGGGCTCCAAACCATCCACAACAATACCCTCGATGTGGTTCTGTGCGACTTGGCCATGGATGACATGAACGGTCTTGAAGTGGGTAAAGCCATCCAGGTGCACTGCCGAAAGGCCGGTATCCCAAAAATTCCTTTCATTCTTTACACCGGTCTGGACAAGAAGCTCGAATCCCGGATACTCAAAGAATCCGGCGTCGATCAAGTGGTCCAGAAACCGATTGCCTGCGAAAAACTGCTGCACATTATCGAGTCAGTGGTGACCGTACAGGAACCAACCGGAGGGCAACAATGCCGGTTGGACATCTGCCGGATGTGACGGCGGAAGTAAGTTGAAGAAATCTGCCTATGATGTCTTCTCGATGAGGCGGTCGAGCAGGATAGAAACGACCGATATGTCCTTTGCCATGACATGGGTGTAGATTTCGGTGGTTTTGACGTCGGCATGCCCCATTAATTCCTGCACGACCCGGATGTTGACGCCCTTTCCAGAAGCCGGGAGCAATACGAACGGCAATACGCCCTGAAAGCGAGCGGAATCGATTTGGACCACGTGGCAGCGCGTGTTGCCGAGTTGCTGGGAATGGACATCGAGCAGGTC
>JBDNAO010000529.1:0-8682 GCA_039768375.1 Desulfobacterales bacterium
ACCCTTGGTTCCAGCAGCGGCGACCTCGAGTTGACCGTGAAGTTGAAAAAGAGACCGTACCCTCTTTTCCGCAATTCTTCGCCGATCTCCTCCGCGAGAAATCGACCGAAATCCTTGGACCAGAAAACAATGGTGTGTACCGTGTCCGGACCGGCCGGAACCTGCGCAACCCTTTGGTTGAAGGGATTGGCGACGTCAAAGAACCCGCGATCCAGACTGTTCATGAACCAAGTCAGGTAAAATGCCGGAATGTCCGTTCTGCGCGAGGCAGACAGGACGATTTTGGTTTTCGGTGCCATTTTGCTCATTTACACGATTGGCTGGACATGATTTTACCGCTCGTCCCGCAGCGGGATGCGAGGCACGAGGACCGCAGAGTGTATAATTATTTTTTTTTCAAATCCCTCAGCGATATCACTTTGCCCTCTAAAGGTTGCTTCCGCACGGTTTTTTCGTCTTTGGGTTCGGACGGCGTTTGGGCTGGTTGCGGCGCTACAATCCGCTCCAACCTTATCCGTTTACCGTCCATGGTGAATTCATCACCATTGATGTAGATATCTCTCAATATCCACGTCACCACCTGAAGCGGGAACTGCAGAAACAGCAACCGAACGTGATACCAGTTCGGTTTTGCATCCGGGAGGATCTCCTCGATCCGTGCGTAACTCAGAGGCTGATCTTCAACATAAATCAGGACAAGATCGTTTTCTACGGCCATAGATGGCACCCTTTCCGGTGGCAGTTGAGTCTGTTAAGTCCGTTGAGCCGGTTGAGCCCGTTGAGCCCGTTTAGCCTGGTGGGTCGGTTAGGTCTGTCCGGGCCAACCGCCCTCAGTTGTTTCAGTCGGCTTTACTCTCCGTTGGTGCCGGCTTCATCAGAGCAGCCCGCGAGGTCTTGCCGTCGATCTTGATGGTGATCGGTCGCTCGAGGTTCACGTGCTTCACATGTTCTGTTGCCTCGGTTACCGGTAGAGTCTCGAGCCAGCGCCAGTCGATGAAATCTTTCCCGTTTTCGACCAGGTTAAGGTAGCTGATTCCCAGCGAGGTGATGTTGTGGAAAAAGTGCGAGCCCTGGGACGGGTCGGCGTTCAGATCTTCGGCCCTTGTCTCGACCATCGCTCCGACACCTGATATTTCGCTCCAGGTAGCCGGAATACCCAACCAGCGGTCGGCCGAGCCCCAGCGTCCCGGTCCGACCAGAAGATATTTTCGGTTGGTGGCGACCAGCCGTCCATTGAGAAGACCGATTTCTTTGGCGATAGCGACGGTCTGCGAGGGATTGAACGTATCGGGGCACACAAAGATAATGTCGCTGATGCTGCGGTCCCGGCCGTGGCCCAGGGCCATGCTCGAGTAACAAAAGGCAGTTGCCATATCCGCTTCGGTGATGTCGACCGTGCGGTCGTGCCGACTGATGGCCATCGGACGAATCTGAAGCAACGCGAATTCTTTTTGACCCTCACCCTTGAACGGCAGATTGACGGCGAACTCAATTTCCACCGGACAACCCATTCCCTTGCGGCCGATTTCGAGGATCTCCGTTAGAATGTCCGGCAGAGGAAACGATTGATACTTCAGGATGCTGGTGAACGTCACGACCGGATACCCGTGGGGGGAGTAGACATCCCGGATGCGGTGATCCTGGGGATTGTAAGTGCTGCACAGGTGGCGCACGGCCGGATGATCGCCGGCGGCATCGACCTCGATCTTGACCAGGGTCACATCATCGGTGAACTTTTGCAGCGTATCGAAATCGTTTGGAAAATGCTTAAGGTTAAGGGCGAAAAAGAAGCGCTGCGCATTCTTCAGGATGTCCTCCACCGTTGAAAATTGGGGCAGCAGCTGCGGGTAGCGGGGTGAGAAGCGCAGCGACTTGCCGCCCTCCACCACCGTTTTCCCAAGGCCCATGGCGATGTGTGCAATACCCTCTTCGGGTTTCATGCCGGAGACGGGATAAAAATTGTAAGATTGGGCCACGCCTGAAAGCGCCGGGTAATACGTGCTGCCATTTAGGGAGCCGGTCAGATGTTGAATGATCACCGCCATTTTTTCATCTTCCGTGCGGTGCATCGTACTTTTGGCGTAAGCACGCGGAGCGGCCATGAAAGTGGACGCATATACCAATTTGATGGCCTGGATGAGGCGCGCCAGCCGCAAATTCAGATCGGGGTGCCGGTTGGGCAGCATATAGGTGCGGTAGATCCCGGCGAAGGGTTGAAACTGGGCGTCTTCCAGCAGGCTCGATGAGCGCACCGCCAGAGGATAGTCGAGATTGGAGAGCACCATTTCAAGGTCGCGCTGCAACCACTCGGGCAAACGGGCCTCAAAAAAGCGTTCCGAAATCTCGATATCACTCAGTTCACCGGTCGTTACATCTTTTAGATTGTTCTCGGTCATGAATTCGTCGAAGGCTTCCGTTGAGATGACCAGCGTTTTAGGTACGTGAATGTCGATGTCTCCGAATCGTTTTCGGAACTCGCCGTTTTCCTTGAGCTGGATCGACATGAACGCCAGACCGCGGGCCTTGCCGCCGAGCGATCCCTTGCCGATTTTCACGAATTCGGCATCCGGGTCGTAGTGATCGGGATCGAACTGGGCAATGATGCCCTTCTGGCGTCCCTTGCGCCGTTCGGCGACCGAATAGATCAGGAATTTCTTCAGGTGCGCGACGGTGTCAAACTCGGTTGCCTTGACCGGTTTGAGCTTGGTGGCCAGCATGATTTCCGAGCGTGCCATCAGCCAGCTGGAAAAGTGGTTGCGGTAGGCGTGATATAAGATCGAGGCGTCCGGAATGGTGGGCAAAATTTTTTGCATTTCGCGCAGGTTCGATGCCCGGCCGACCTCGGTGTCGTCGGGCAGCCGAAAGATGAAGTCGCCGAAGCCGAGGTATTGCTTGAAAAATTCGCGAATTTCGGTGTGAAGCGCCGGCGCGTTTTTGTTTAGAAAAACCGCGGGAATCGTATTGGCTTTTTGGCGGTTTTTTTCTTCCGAGCTGAGCATCAGCAGCGGTATGTCCGGCGTTTCGTCCCTGACCATTTTTAACAGGGAAAGACCGGCGGCTTCGTCCACTTTACCATTGCGGGGGAAGCGTACGTCCGAAAAAATAGACAACAGATAGGGTTTGAACCGGTGGTAGAGGTCTTCGGCTTCTTCAAAATTTTCCGCCAGGAGAATCTTGGGTCGCGCACGCATTCTGAGGATGCGGTGTTCGTCGTTGAGCGAGTCCTCCATAACCGCCTGGGTTTGAAGTACGATTTCCTTGTAGAGCAGCGGCAGGATTGAAGAATAATAGATCGGGGAATCCTCCACCATGATCAGGACCCTGACCTTGGCGCGCTGGGTGTCGAAGTCGATGTTCATCTGATCTTCGACATTCTTGATCAAGGCCAGCAGCAGATCGGTATTGCCGGACCAGACGAAGATCTTGTCGATCGGGCGGTTTTTGAGGTAGTCCGGATCGAAGAGATGGCGGTTGGTGCGGTGGGCCAAAAGAAAAACCGGCAAATCGGGGTTGATTTCCTTGATGCGCCGGCTGAGGCCGAAGGCGTCCATGTCGTCCAGCCGGGGCATGGTGAGGACCAGATCGAAGCTTTTGCATGCCAGGGCCGCGATGGCCTCATGGGCCGTGGAAACCCAGGTTAGATGCGGCGGCCGCGACAGGTTTAATCCCCGGTATTCGTGGATGATGCGCTCCGCCAGCCGGCCTTCTTCTTCCATGATGAAGGCGTCATAAGGGGTGGAAACCAGGAGGATCTCGTTGACCTTGCGGGCCATCAACTCGTGAAAGACCTTAAAGGACAGGTCGAATTCATCGACGCGCCTGATGATGCAGTGGTCGTGATCGTTGTCTTGTTGCACCGCAAGTTCCTTTCCAAACCCGGTCGAGGTATTTTCCTAAATGATGTTTATACCGTAAACGACCCTTTGCTGCAAGCGACGGCCTCGCCGGTTCGTTGGCCGTTGACCGCGATTGAATTGCTTGTTAGTGTTCATCCAATGCCATTAACTTAAGGCCTAAAATTCCCCTCTTCGGGAAAGGGGGGCCAGGGGGGATTTCTGGTTACCGTTTGAAAATCCCCCTAAATCTCCCTTTTTCAATGGGGATTTACAAAGGTATCCCTGAAGTTAATGACATCGAGTGTTCATTGGTACCTTTTATGAGGGATTGCAACGAGATGAAAATCGCTTTGGCACAGGTCAATCCGATTATCGGAGATTTCTCGTATAACGTCGAGCGCATCCGGCAGTGCGTCGGGCAGGCCATTGCCCGGTCCTGCGATCTGGTCATTTTTTCGGAGCTGGTCATTTCCGGATACCCGCCGCAGGACCTGGTCGAGAAAAAAGATTTTGTCGACGCCAATATCACCGGCCTCAACCGCATGCTCGACACCATCCGCGGCATCGGCGTCATCTGCGGCTTCGTCGACCACAATCCGGTCGATGAAGGCAAGCGGGTGTGCAATTCCGCCGTTCTGTTCGAAGACGGTCAAATTCGGCATCA
Organism: Desulfobacterales bacterium; assembly: GCA_039768375.1. GTDB lineage: Bacteria > Desulfobacterota > Desulfobacteria > Desulfobacterales > SG8-13 > JARFQH01. The sequence goes on from JBDNAO010000529.1 coordinate 4,501, forward strand.
GGTTCAAAAGTGTCTTCTTCCGACCTATGATGTGTTCGACGAGAGCCGTTACTTCGAGCCGGGCCGGGAGAGTCGCAGTTTTTCCTACAAGGGAATGCGGATCGGGCTGACGATATGTGAAGACCTCTGGAATGATAAGGACATCTTCAAGCGTCGGATCTATCATTTCGATCCGGTGGATGCCATGGTCAAGGATGGGGCGGAGTTGATCGTCAACATATCCGCCTCACCTTTTCACACGGGTAAAATCGGTTTCAGAAAAAATATGCACGCCGCCATCGCCAAGAAGTACGGCGTGCCGCTGGTTTATGTGAACCAGGTCGGCGGCAACGACAGCCTGCTCTTCGACGGCCTCAGCGCGGTTTTCGACCGGCGGGGCCGGATGGTGGCCCGGGCCAGGGATTTCGCCGAGGACCTGATCGTTTGGGACACGGCCGAGGATTCGGCCGTGATGCGGGAGGTCGCTGCCTCTGAAACCGAAGCCGTTTTCAAGGCGCTGGTGATGGGCACCCGCGACTACGTGACCAAGTGCGGTTTTTCAAAGGCCGTGATCGGCCTTAGCGGCGGAATCGACTCGGCCTTGACGGCCGCAATCGCGGCCGAGGCCCTTGGCCCCGACAACGTGATCACCGTTTTCATGCCGTCCACCTACACTTCCGGGGACAACTATGAGGACACGCGCCGGCTGGCCCGCAATCTGGGCGTAGGCCTCGAAACGATTCCGATCGACGACATCTTCAGACAAATTCTCCAAGGCCTGGTGCCGGTGACGAATACCCGCGAACCGGGCATTACCGAACAAAACATCCAAGCCCGCATCCGGGGGACGATTTTGATGGCGATCTCCAACGAAAGGGGGTGCCTGCTGCTCTCAACCGGAAACAAATCCGAGCTGGCCGTCGGCTATTGCACTCTTTACGGTGACATGAGCGGCGGGCTGGCGGTCATATCCGATGTGCCCAAGACGATGGTTTACGACCTGGCGCATTTCATCAACCGGGATCAAATCGTTATTCCAGCCCGCATCATTTCGAAGGCGCCGTCGGCGGAACTCAAGCCCGACCAACGCGACGACGACGACCTGCCGCCCTATGCCGTACTCGACCCGATCCTGAAGGGCTACATCGAGGAGGACCTCAGCATTTCCGAACTGGTGGAGAAGGGATTCGACCGGCAGCTGGTGAGCGAGATCGTTGCCAAGGTCAACCGGAACGAGTATAAACGTTATCAGGCGGCACCGGGCCTCAAGGTGACCTCCAAGGCTTTCGGATACGGTCGACGGTATCCGATTGCCCAGGGGTATGCACCTATGGGGTCACAATAAAAATAAGGTGACGATTTTGGGCGTTGAGGTGCCCGGCCGGCAAGGCGCTAAAATCGGCCTATCTGGATATTACAAGTTTTTACGCCGACGGCCGGAGGGGATGCATCGGCGCCCCAAATGCGACGTTATTTTTAAGTGAGCCCTGAGAGCGCTCAGGGCCGGCTGCAGCCGAGGCGTTTCCCCTGCCACGTGTCCCGCTGCTCTAAAGTCGTCTTAATCATGTCGAGGGTTTCACGCTTGCGAAGGGACCATTGGGGCGCGACGAACTCTGCGGGGTGAGGGTCTCCGGTCAGGCGTTGAATGACCACCTGTTCAGGCAGGCATTCCAAGAAATCGCAGACCAGTTCGACATACGCTGCCTGCGGGAGACAGCGATAAGTGCCCGCACGGTAAAGCCTGTCGAGTGGTGTACCGCGGACGACATACAGCAGGTGCAGCTTGACGCCCGCGACCGGCAGATCGGCCAGGAATCGGGCCGTTGCGAGCATCTGGGCCCGGTTCTCCTGCGGAAGACCCAAGATGACGTGGGCACACACCTTCAGGCCGCGTGCATGCGTGGAGTTGACGGCATCCTGAAAACAGGCGACATCATGGCCCCGGTTTATGAGGGCCAGCGTGGTGTCGTGAGCGGACTGCAGGCCGTACTCGATCCAGACCAGGTGATCGGCGGCATAACCGGCCAGAAGGTCGAGCACCGGCTCGGCGACACAGTCCGGGCGGGTCCCGATGGAAAGACCAACGACATCATCGACGGACAGGGCCTCGTCGTAGAGCCGCCTGAGCTTCGATACCGGGGCGTAGGTGTTTGAAAACGACTGAAAATAGGCGATGAACTTTTTGGCCTTGTATCTGCGGGAAAGAGCCGTTTTGCCCGCGAGCAGCTGTTCGGTGATGGAGAGACCGCCGGCATGGGCACCGGTTCCCGATCCTCTCGCATTGCAGTAGATGCAGCCGGCGGTCGACAGCGTTCCATCGCGGTTGGGGCAGGTGAGTCCCGCATCGACGCTTATTTTTTGAACGCGGCACCCGTAAACATTTCTCAGATACGTGTTGTAATCGTTATATCTTTTGAACGGGGTCATTTAGCGTCTTAGATCGTTACTTCTGCTCAAGAAGCGAAGTTGTGCTGTTAACGTTAAACCACGTGATTCATCGGAATTGGGATTCAGGTGTCAGAAACCCCCAAGTCCTGAATTGAAACTTGACGGTACTATACCTCATATAAAAGACTATATCGATTTGAGGAAAAAATGCAAAGTTGAAAGACTTGGTGGGCTTGATTGGTGAGGAGTTACTCGAATAAATATGACGTCATTGTCGTCGGAGCCGGGCACGCGGGTTGTGAGGCCGCGCTGGTTGCCGCCCGAATGGGGTGCCGTGTTCTCCTGACGGCCATCGACCTGGACAAGGTGGCGGCCATGCCGTGCAGCCCGTCCATCGGCGGTATGGCCAAGGGGCAGCTCGTTAAGGAGATCGATGCCCTGGGCGGTGAAATGGCCAAGACCACGGACAAGTCGGCCATCCAGTACAAGACGCTGAATACCAAGAAAGGACCGGCGGTCCACTCCTCCCGGACTCAGAACGACAAGAACCGCTACCACATGGTGATGAAGCATGTCATCGAGCAGGAACCCAACATCGATCTAAAGCAGGCCATGGTGGAGCGGCTGATCGTTTCCGGGGACAAGGTGGCCGGGGTCGAAGAGGCCACCGGTTTCGGCTACCAGGCCGACGCCGTGGTCCTGGCGACCGGTACTTTTCTGAGCGGCCTGGTGCACATCGGTTTCAAGTCGATCAAGGCCGGGCGGGCCGGTGAGTTTGCCGCTTATGGTCTGGCCGTTGACCTCAAGCAGCTTGGATTCCAGCTGGGCCGGATGAAGACCGGCACGCCGCCGCGCTTGCGGCGATCGAGCATCGACTTCACCCGGTTTGCAGAACAGGACATCGACTCGACCCCGACGCCGTTTTCGCACTTCACCGCCGCGGTCAGTCTGCCCCAGGTCCCCAGCTACATCGGTCACACCAACCCGCGTGTTCATCGCATCGTGCGCCGCAATCTGGAACGATCGGCCCTTTACGGCGGCATCATCAAAGGGGTATCGGCCCGGTACTGCCCGTCTTTTGAGGACAAAATCGTGCGGTTTCCGGACCGTGAGCGGCACCAGGTGATTCTAGAACCGGAAGGCCTGGAGACCGAAGAAGTCTATGCCAGCGGCCTCGGAAACAGCCTGCCGCTGGAAGTCCAGATCGAGGTCGTCCATGCCGTGGAGGGCCTGGAGCAGGCCGAGATCATGCGACCTGCGTACGCCATTGAATACGATTACGTCAATCCGGTCCAGCTGATGCCGACCCTGGAAACCAAGCGGGTTGCCGGTCTGTTTATGGCCGGACAGATTAACGGGACCTCCGGGTACGAGGAAGCTGCCGCGCAGGGGCTCTGGGCCGGGATAAACGCCGCCTGCCGGGTTCAGAAACGGCCGCCTTTCATTCTGGACCGCTCCCAGGCATATATGGGCGTGATGATCGACGACCTGGTGACCCGGGGCACCCGCGAACCATACCGGATGTTTACCTCGCGCGCCGAATACCGGTTGATGCTGAGAGAAGACAACGCCGACTTCCGGCTGATGGAAATCGGTCATTCGCTGGGGCTGATCGGTCAAGCGACCCTGCAGGACCTCGAGGACCGCCGGCGACAGATCGCCGACGAGATCCGCCGCATCCGCGGCAGCGTGATCAAGCCGACCGGCGCGGTGAACGCGTATCTGACCGAAAAAGGGACCAATCCGATCAACAGCGGGACCTATCTTGATCAGTTGCTCAAAAGAGCTGAGCTCGATTACGAGGTTGTAAAAACT
>JBDNAO010000114.1:0-2657 GCA_039768375.1 Desulfobacterales bacterium
CTATGGGTGTGAGCAGGGGTTGCGGTGAGCATTGACCGTCCGACATTCAGCGAGTCCTGGTACCGCGTCTCGGAGCTGACCCCGAGACTGCTCGGCACTGTTACCGTACAGCGTCAGCATTTCCGCGGCGTCAGATGGTACGTTCTACAGGACCCGGCCAACAACCAGTACTTTCGTCTAAACGACGCGGCCTACCATTTCGTTGCCATGTTTGACGGCCGGCGCACCGTCAGTCAGGTGTGGCACATCTGTACGGAACGCTTTGGTGATGCCGCACCGACCCAGGGCGAGGTGATCCAACTGCTGTGTCAGCTCCACGCCTCGAATCTACTGCAGGGTAATCTAGCCCCCGATGCGGAGGCGCTCTTCAAACGGCACCAAAAACGCGTCTGGCGCGAGGTGAAGGGTGCCGTCGGGAATTTTCTTTTCGTCCGCATTCCGCTGTGGGACCCTGACCGATTTCTGAACCGGTGGGTTGGCGTCGTCGGCAAAGCATTCTCCGTGACCGGTGCGATCCTGTGGGCCGGGCTCCTGGCCGTCGGGCTGGGGTCCGTCGGTGGTCACGTTCCGGCGCTGGCGGCGAAGGCCTCGGGCGTCTTGGACCCGGAGAACCTGCCCTTGCTGTATGCGGCGCTTGTCGTCGTAAAATTGATCCATGAGCTGGGTCACGCCTTTGCATGCAAACATTTCGGGCGTGCAGCCGGAACCGGAGGCGAGGTGCACCAGATGGGCGTGACCTTCCTGGTCTTCACCCCGCTGCCGTTTGTCGACGCTTCGAGCGCCTGGGCCCTGCGGGACAAATGGCACCGAATCGTGGTCGGCGCCGGCGGTATGCTGGCCGAGTTGGGCATCGCTGCCATTGCCGCCATCCTGTGGGTTCGCACGGCCGATGGAACCACGGTGCATGCCATCGCTTACAATATCATGTTCATTGCCAGCATCTCCTCCCTGGCGTTCAACGGCAATCCCTTCCTGCGCTACGATGCGTATTACATTCTCTTGGATGTATTGGAGATTCCCAATCTCGAATCCCGGTCGAAATTATACATCCGCTACCTGGTCAAGCGATACCTTTGGGGCATGGACAAGGCCTTCGACCCGAGCCACACGAATGGAGAAAAAGGATGGCTGGTCTTTTACGCCATCGCCTCGACGGTCTTCCGCATGATCATTTTTTCCGCCATTGCCCTCATTCTAATGGACATGTTTTTTTCGATCGGCGTGCTGCTGACGGCGATCCTGGTCGTCCGCTGGGTGCTGCTGCCCCTGGGAAACTTCATCCGCTATCTGGCCACCGGGAGCGATCTCGCACGGCACAGAGAACGCGCGGTGTTGACCTCTGCCTTGGCCGCCTGTTTTCTTTTCGTCACCTTCGGACTCGTCAAGATGCCGGACCGTTGCCGGGTCGAGGGAGTGGTCGAGCCGCGCGAGTATTCCGTCATTCACATGAAAACAGCGGGCTTTGTCCGCCAGGCGCTCGATTCAGGCGCCAGAACCGGACCAGATGGACCCGAGTTGATCGATGCCGCCAGCCCCGAATTGGAGGCCAAACGGGACGGGTTGCTGGCCGAGTATCGCCGGCTTCAGGTCACGCGCCAGTCTGCCCAGACCAAAGAAGCCGCGGCAGCTCAGATCATGGACGAAAAGATCGCCGCGCTCGAGGAACAGATCGAGCGCACGCGACAGGAATTGGATCACCTGGCGCTGAAATCGCCGATACCGGGGATCTGGGTGGCGCCGGAAAGTGATCGGTTCACCGCCATGCATTTGGACCAGGGCCGGCGCATCGGGGTGGTGGCCGACCTGGACAACTTGTGTATCCGGGCCATAGCCAGTCAGAAGGTGGCGTCACGGCTCATAGAGTACGCCAAACCGGGCGTGGCCATCAGGGTCAAGGGCCGGCCGGATATTGAACTTGCCGGTCGGATCGACACGATTATTCCGGCCGGGTATGACCGACTGCCTTCAGCCGCACTGGGGTATGCCGCCGGTGGTTCGACACGAATCGATCTCGAGGATCCCACCGGAAGACAGGCGGCGGAGCCATTTTTCGAGATACTGGTCATCCCCGCCATCCCTGAAACCGTTACGCTTCGTCCCGGCCAGACCATGGCCCTCCGGATCGAGACGTCTCCCAAGCCACTTCTCATTCAGGGTTGGCGAACCTTGCAGCAGCTTTTCCAGAGGAGATTCCAGGTCTAGCATGACGAGTATGGCCAGCACCACATGGCGCATGCTGTCACAGCGCCCGAAATGCGAAGAGCCGCCCCGCGGCCTTGATGCGCTATGGCATCAGGCCGCCGGTATTGCCGGACGCTTTTCGCGCAGTTCGGGCCGTTTTCTTCGGCAGGCGGACAGAATTGTGGCCATGGAGACGGAGTTTCTTCACGCCTCAGACCGCAGGCTGCGTGACGCAATGGCGCCCTTGCGGGATCGATTCCGCCTCGGCCGGGACACCGAAGAAGATCGCAACCTGGCCTTTGCCATCGTGCGCGAGGTGGCTGCGAGAGCAGTCGGCCTGCGGCCTTACCGGGAGCAGATCGCCGGCGCGTTCTCACTGGAAGCCGGCTGCGTTGCCGAGATGGCCACCGGTGAAGGCAAGACCCTGGTGGCAACGATGCCCGCAGTCCTTGCCGGATGGCGGGGGCGCGGTTGTC
>JBDNAO010000009.1:0-2559 GCA_039768375.1 Desulfobacterales bacterium
ACGCGGTGTCCATTACATCTTTGAATCAAAATGAAAAGGAGCTGAAGATGACCATGGATTTTTTTGGAGCCGTCCCCAGAAGGTGTGTCAACCTGCCTCCGGGCAGCCTCAAAACCCTTTTAAACTGCGCCACACACGGTCTCGTGGCGGACGGACCCGATCTTCAGGCATTTTATAAGGAATTTGGAAATTGGATCGGTGTTCCCCACGTATTCGGTGCATCTTCGGGACGCACGGCCTTCCAATTGGCCCTCGAGGCATTGGCCCTCGAAAAAGGTGCCGAAATCATCTTCCCGGCTTTCACCTTTCCGGTCATGCCGATGGTGGCGAAAATGCTCGGTTTTGAACCGGTTTTCTGCAATGTCGATCCGGATACCTTCAATGCCGGAGCCGAGCAAATCGCCGCAAAAGTGACCGGCAAAACCGGCGCCATCCTCGCCACCCACCTTTTCGGTCAACCCTGCCCCATTCGGGAGGTGGCCGCCCTGGCAAAAGAGCGCAACATCCGTCTGATCGAAGATTGTGCCCATGCGTGCGGCGTCAGGGTCGGCGGTCAACAGGTCGGGACCTTTGGAGATATCGGCGTTTTCAGTTTCGCCGAGGGAAAAAACATGCCGTGCTTCGGAGGCGGCGTCATCGTGACCGCAAACGATGACATCGCCCGGCGGGCAGAGGGGGTCCTGGCGCAAACATCTGCTCCGCCAAAGGGCGAAACGCTGAAAAAGGCCGTCAAGATATGGGTCGAGGGGCTGCTCACGCGCCCGACCATTTTCGGTTTGACGGTTTACCCGCTTCTGCGGTTGAAGGGCTGGCTGGGACAGCCGCTGATGGATTCGGTGGTGGGCGATGATCTACTTGCGGCATTCGCACGGTCAGCCCCGCGGGTCAGCCGCCTGTCGAACCTTCAGGCGGCCATCGGAAGACGGCAGATCGCCCGGATCGATGCGTTCAACGCGGGCGCCTGCAGAAACGCCGCAGTGCTGACCGAACACATTGGCGATGTCCCGGGCATTCAGGTCAGCCAATCCGCCGAAGGAAATCATATCTATGTCTACTACCCCTTGAAAATTGCGGCTGAAAGACGCGACGACCTGCGGCGTTTTCTGTTGACGCATCGCATCGATTCGAAAAACACCGATATGGACGATTGCGCCACCTTGAAAGCATTCCGTCATCCGGACCATCCGCAGGATGACGGCCGCCGGCCGACGGCCGCCGCCATCCTCGAGATTTGCGTTTACCCGATTATCCCGCAAAATGAGATGCGCCGCATAGCCCGGGTCATCAGGGCCTGGGCCGGCCTGGCGCCTATGTAATACGGCCGACCATCCGGCGGTGCGACGGGAGAGGACTTTAACGCATGAACATCATTGCCGATCGATTGAAGAACATCCCCCAGTATCTGTTCATGGAACTGCGGGACCGGATCAAGCAGATGGAGGCCTGCGGGACCGATTTTGTCTCCCTTGCCGTCGGGGACCCGGTCGAACCGACGCCGGTTTACATCATCGAAAGTTTGCGCCGGGCGGCACTCGACCCGAGCAATCACCAGTACCCGACGGATGAACAAAGAGGGATGCACGCTTTCAGGGCCGCCGTGGCCCGCTGGTACAAGCGCAAATACGGGTTTCAACTCGACCCTGAAAACGAAGTCCTTGGCCTGAGCGGCTCCAAGGAAGGCATCCACAATCTTCTGATGGCCATCGTCAATCCGGGCGAAGTGGTCATGGTGACCGACCCCGGTTACCCCGGCTACCTTGCCAACATACCGATTGTCGGCGCAGAACCTTACCCGATCCCCCTCCTGGCAAAAAACGGATATCTGCCCGACCTGGACGACATACCCGAATCGGTTTGCCGAGGAGCAAAAGTCTTCTTTTTCAACTACCCGCACAACCCGACCGGCGCCTGTGCCTCCGCCGAATTCTTCACTCGGCTGGTGGCCTGGGCCAAAGCGCATCGGATATTCCTGGTGCATGACAACCCGTACAGCGAGATCGTCTTGCCCGGGGGCCAGAAATTGAGCCTTCTCCAGGTTCCCGGTGCCAAGGACATCTGTGTCGAGTTCAACTCCCTGAGCAAGACATACAATATGACCGGCTGGAGAATCGGCATGGCCGCCGGAAATCCGGCCATCATCCAGGCCATGTCGACGTTCAAGGAAAACGTGACATCGGGAATCTTCAACGCCATTCAGCTGGCCAGCATCAAGGCCCTGGACGACGGCGACGAAGATATCGAAAAGATGATCCGCATCTATGCCAGACGCCGGGCCATGGCGCTGGAAGAAATTCGGAAATGGGGTATTGACATTGACACCCATGTCGGCAAGGGAACGTTCTACTTGTGGCTGCCGGTTCCAAACGGTATGACATCGATAGAATTCACGACCCGCCTGCTCGAGGAAGCCCATGTGCTCGTTACCGCGGGAAGTGCCTTTGGCAAGAACGGCGAGGGGTTTTTTCGCATGTCCCTCACCGTGCCGGACGACCGCCTGGCCTGCGCCCTGGAGCGGATGCGGCGGATAATATAAGGGTATGAATGACGATTGTCCGGCAT
>JBDNAO010000115.1:0-3743 GCA_039768375.1 Desulfobacterales bacterium
ATAGACGGCAGCATTCCCCGTCCCCGGTTGGAGGAGGGTGATGTCATCTTGGTCGGCGAACGCGGTGCGGGTGTGATAGCTGAGGGTCAGGTTCGCAACAGCGCCCGCTTCGAGTTTCCTTCCGATGCCGGCATCACAGGCCGGCAGTTGGCCGATCTGGCGACACCGCTGCACAAAGTCTCTCACGCCAGCATTGTCGGCGCCCGTAACGGCGCCCCTTACAATACGTATTTGGCCATCGAAGAATTTCAACAAATGGCGTTGGAGGATGGGGATGCCGTCAACTTTCTCGCCGACACTCCCGGCGTTACCATCATGGTTGCCGCCACCGGTGCCATCGTCGGTGCTTCCCGTTATCCTGTTAAAAAGGATACCCGCCTGCTCGAACTCCTTTATTACATACCGGTGGAACCCGAACTGGCCAATCTCAATGGAATCCACATCAATCGCAAAAGCGTGGCGGAGCAGCAGAAAAAAGCCCTTGAAGAGTCCTTGCGACGACTAGAAGAGAGTTCTCTGACGGCCACTTCTCAGAGCGTCGACGAGGCGACCATCCGTGTGCGGGAAGCCGAACTGATCGCCCAGTTCGTCGCAAAGGCGCACTCGGTTAAACCCGTGGGCACGGTGGTGGTCGGCCATGACGGTAAGCTCAGGGATATATACCTGGAGGACGGTGACGTCGTCGTCATCCCCGCCAAGAGTGATGTCGTGCTGATCAGCGGCGAGGTCATTATGCCGCAAGCAATTGTCTACAGCGAAGGGAAAAATTCGAGGGACTACATCGCTCTTGCCGGCGGTTTTTCCCATCGGGCCGACAAGCGCCACATTCTGGTCGCCAAACCGAATGGAGAAGTACTCAGCGCCGCCGATACCAACATTGCTCCTGGAGACCATATTATGGTGTTGCCGAAGTTTCACACTAAAAATTTGCAAACATTAAAAGATATTTCGCAGATTCTCTACCAGATTGCGATAGCGACGAGGGTGGTATTTGGCAACTGGTAAAATAATCGTCCACTTAGGGTCACGGTAAGAAATAATTCCACAAGATTGCGCCGGATTTGGGTTCGTCTACAAGGCACATTCAGCGGCGCATATCGAGATACGTGTCGCTGGATGTAACGCAGTAGACGGACCAAAAGACAAGCAAGATGTGGAAATATTTTTTGCTGAGGCCCTTAAACCATCAAAATTCAATATTTTTATTCATAAATTTGACGACTTCTGCGATATCATTTTTCAATCGCCCTGCCACACTTTCCCGCGGCATCTTGCGCATTCCGCACCTTAATGCCTTTCTACCCGAATGTGAAAAGGTGAGGCCATATTGGCGGAGGCAGGGCGGGGAATTCGACGCGGTGATCGGTTGGGGCCATAAGACGACGGCTGCGCCGGCGCGGACCTTGGCGCAAAGAGAGGGGTTGCCGTACCTGGCGCTCGAGGACGGTTTTCTGCGTTCCGTTTTGCCGGGCACAAAGGGCGATCCGCCCCTGTCGGTGGTCGTGGATGATGTGGGCATTTACTACGACGCAACGCTGCCGTCCCGGCTGGAAATCCTTTTGCAAAATGGCGGTTGGGAGAACCCGGCACTCATGGAGCGCGCGCGGGGTGCCATGCAGCGGATCGTTGCCGATAAGCTTTCCAAGTACAACCATGCGCCACTGGTAGAAGAAGCACTGCCCGGTCATCGGCATAAGAAAGTACTGGTGGTGGATCAAACTTTCGGTGACAGTTCGGTGACCTGCGGAATGGCCGACGGCGTTACCTTCGAGCGTATGATGGCCGCCGCGATGGAGGAAAATCCCGAGGCTGACATCGTCATCAAGGTCCATCCGGACGTGGTCGCCGGCAAGAAGCGCGGCTATCTGTCCTCACGGTCGCATTGCTCGTCTCGGATTCACGTCATGAGCGCGGATCTCAATCCCCTTTCTTTGATCGAGAAAGCCGACCGCGTCTATGTCGTCACGAGCCAGGTGGGTTTCGAAGCGCTTCTGCTGGGCAAGCCGGTCGAGTGCTTCGGCATGCCTTTTTATGCAGGTTGGGGATTGACCCGTGACCGGCAAACCTGCTCCCGTCGCACGCGCGCCCGGACTTTATTGGAGGTATTCGCCGCTGCCTACATCCTCTATTCGCGCTATATTGATCCTACAACCGGGAGGCAGGGTTCCATCGAACAGGTGATCGAGCATCTCGTTATGCAGTGCAGGGCCCACCGGGTCGATGCGGGCAATCTGGTCTGCACGGGATTTCGCTGGTGGAAACGTCCTTATATTCGAAGGGCTCTGTCCGCTCCTGGTAACCGGGTGATTTTCTCGGAAAGCCCCAACGCGTTGTCAGCGGCCGACAAAGTGGTGGTCTGGGGTGCAGGAGGCCGTTCGGCATTGGAGAGTGAAGCTGAGAAAAGGCATCTACCGATACACCGCATGGAAGACGGTTTTCTGCGGTCGGTCGGATTGGGGTCGGACCTCGTGCGCCCCTTGTCGTTAGTGGTGGACAAACAGGGAATTTATTTCGATCCCACCCGGCCCAGCGACCTCGAAACGCTGCTGCGAGAGACCGAGTTTACAGATGAGCTGCGCCGTCGCGGGTTGGAATTGCGCCGCCTGATCGTGCAGAATCGATTGAGCAAGTACAACGTTGGCAACGATGAGCCGCTGCATTTGACGACTGCGTCTGGACAAAAAACGGTTCTTGTCCCCGGACAAGTCGAGGACGACGCGTCCATTTGCGTCGGCTGTGTCGATATCTGCACCAACCTGGGGCTGCTGGCAGAGGTGCGACGGCAAAACCCCGACGCCTTCATCATCTACAAACCGCACCCTGATGTTCTGGCAGGCAATCGCAAAGGTGCGGTATCGCCTGCGGAGACCGGTCGATATTGCAACCTGGTAGCGACCGACCGTGCCATGCCGACCTGTCTGGCGGCAGTCGATGAAGTGCACACCATGACCAGTTTGACGGGTTTCGAGGCCCTGCTGCACCAAAAAAGGGTCATTACCTACGGCCTTCCCTTTTACGCCGGTTGGGGCTTGACGCAGGACCGGCACGTGATCCACCGCCGGGGGCGGAAGTTGGCGCTCGACGAACTGGTGGCTGCGACGCTGATTCTCTATCCCCGCTATATCGATTGGCGCCGAGGGTATCTCGTTCAAGCAGAATCGGTCCTGGAGCGTCTCACCCGTGACCGGATCGACCGACGGTGCGAATCCGGGATGACGGTCTCAGGCTGGGGACGAAAACTGGCCGGCTTTCTCGGAGGGGCCTTTTAGTCACTTCTAAAAGGCGATGAATTTAAGCGCCGATAAAAAATGCCGATAGATAATAAGATGAAGGGTTCAAGGGGGCGAGGATCCAAGGAGTCAAGTGAAAGGATTTTAGAAGCGGGATCAAAGGGCCGGGGTTCGAAGGTCAAGGTGAAATGTATAAAGATTATGGTTTAAGAGGCTCATACTATTAATAATGAAAAAAATCATCGGACGGATACACGGCCAGAACATTCTGCTACTGCAGGGACCGCTTGGCAGTTTCTTCAAGAACTTGGACTCCTATTTTCGCGAAAATGGTGCGAAAACCTATCGAATCTGTCTGAATGCCGGCGATCAATTTTTTTCCCACCAGGACAATATTATCGGCTACACGGGGACCACGGAGGATTGGGCCTCATTTTTCCGCCAGGTGTTAATCGATTATCATATCGACCGGGTCTTCTTGTTCGGCGACTGCCGGCTTTATCACCGAGTCGC
>JBDNAO010000530.1:0-3387 GCA_039768375.1 Desulfobacterales bacterium
CAGCCTCGTGCCGCAAGGTCACTTCGCGTTCCCATCGTCACGTGCGTAAAGACGAGGAAACGGCAAAAAAAAATGACAAGAATCAATGAGTCGCAAGGCCCAAGCCGCTGCGGTTCTGCAGTCAGTAGAGGGTCGCCGGAGACGAGATCGTAGAGTCGAAGGTGAAAACGAACGCAACTGGATCAGGAGTAACGTCCGGGCCGTGCTGGTGGAAAATATTTAAAAGAGCCAAGCGATGATCGGTTAAAACATCAATTTTTGCCTAAATCAAATGTTTTTTTATATGTCACCAAAAAATTTGAGCGTCAACAGGTAAATGGATCTTTAAAAAAATCTGAATCGGCTTCAGGCGGAAGTTTGACCAGCAGCACACTCGACTCGGTCTGCGACAGCACCTGCATTGGCAGGCTGCCGAGCATGCGGCGATAAACGTCGTGCCGCAGACTGGCCCCCATGACGATAACGGCGTTTTCGCCGGCCGCTTCGATGATCAGTTCGGCCGGATTGTCGCCTTCGAGCAGGTGCAAACGACCGTTCTTGTCACAATTTTCCAACCAGTTGCGGGCGTGCTGCAAACACTCGGTGGCCGCCCGAGCTGTTTCCGCTCCATCATCCGGTTTTTTTACCCACACCAAGTCGACCTGATTTCGGATGGCACGCAACAGGAATTTTAGTAGCGGGAACTGACGCCGTGCCGATGGAGAACCGTCGACGCACACCACATACCGGCTGTCCGGACCGCCGCCGCGGACCACCAGGACCGACGTGTGCAGGTCCAGGGCCAGTTTGCGGGTCGTGTCGCCGGTGACCAGCCGTCGCAGTCCGGTGCGTATGGGTGGTGAGATGACCAGCAGGTTGTAGCCGTGCTGGTCCACTTCCCGGTTGAGCGTCTCGATGAAATGACCGAAGGATTCGCAGAAGGGGATCCGCTCGCCGGATGGTGTTTTGCAGATAAACAGGTGGCCGTTGGAAACGTCGCGGATGTTGATGTGCGTTTGGGGATCGAGCAGGCCTTCATCCGCGAGGACATCGGTCGCTGCGACCAGAATTTGCAGCCCGCGGGGCAGACTCTGTCTGTTCGCAAGCGGAATGTCGATGCCGACCGGTGGCGGTTCCTCGGTGGCGTGCGTACCGGAACGAACGGTGATCACGGCCAGTTCGGCAGCCAGCCGTTTTTTCAATTCGACCGCAAAGCGCAGGGCACCGACTGCCGCGGGCTTTCCATCCGTATAGACAAGCAGCTTTATCATCCCCTTGTTTTCTCCTTGGCGGTCCGTGCTGCTGCGGCCGGTTTTCCATTGCGGTCGATAGCCGCGTAGTGACGTTTGACAAACTGAGGCAGAACACAAACACGGGGCTCGACCCCCTGGCCGAATATTTCCCAGTTGCCTTGTTTCAATTCCGGGCATTCCTGAAAGACCACCACTTCACAGGCGGCACAGACTGCCGGGCAGAAAGATTCCCGCATGGCCTGCCGGATGGCGGCTCCCGTGGTGGTGCGAATATGCGTTTCGCCGATCTCCTTCAGCATGCCCGAGTTTTTGAAGACCTCGAAGACCTTGTGGTTTATGCCGGAAAAAAAGAGTCCGCCGCCACGCTGCCGGACTTCCTCCTGCACAATTTCCATGAGATGAATGCCGCTGGCATCCAGCGTGTTGACCCGGTGCATGCGCACCAGAATGTTGGCGATGTACGGGGCGTTGCGCAAGCGCCGCTGAAGGTCGTCCAGCACGAAGGCGGCCGACCCGAAAAAGACCGATCCTTCGATTTCGAGGATGTCCATCTGGCAGCAGGTCTCTCCGAAGCCTGCCGGGACCATTTTGGTTGTCTTGGGGTCCGGCACCACCGATTGGATGTTCGGATGAGAAGTGCCGGCCAGGTGCAGCCCGATGGAAAGAAGGACGCCAACGTAGATCGCAAACTCGATGTTCAGCAAGAGGGTGGACAGAAAGGTGATGACCAGCACGGCGGCATCGCTGCGGGTAGCCCGGATCGTGCGCACCGTATCTTCCTTGCGGACCATGTCGTAAGCCACCACGATCAGGACCCCGGCCAGGGCGGACATGGGCAGTTTAGCGGCCAGCGGTGCCGCCAACAGAACCGTAGCGGCAACTGCCACCCCGGATATTATACCGCTGATGGGGGTTTTCCCGCCGGACCTGAAATTGACGGCTGACCGTGTGAACGATCCGCTGCCCGGGTAGCCGCTGAACAGCGAAGCCGCCACGTTCGCAAGGCCCTGACCGATGAATTCGCGGTTTACATTGAGCCGCTGGCGGGTCTGGCCGGCGATCGACTTGGCGATGGACACGGCCTCGACCAGGCCGAGGATAGCAATCGCCAGTGCGCCCGGCACCATTTGCCCGATCTGGAGGATATCTCCGATTTCCGGTGCGCTGAATGGCGGCAGGCTGCGCGGGATCGCACCCACAACTGCCACACCGCGCCGATCGAGGCCGAAAATAGTCACCAGGGTCCCCACCAGAACCATGGCGATCAGGGTCCCCGGCCAGTTCGGGCGGCGGCGTTTGACAACCAGGATGACGACAATCGTCATGACCCCGAGCAGTAAGGTGATCACCTCGGTCTGGTGCAGGTGGGTGACGATGTTAAAGAGGTGTTCATAGAAGACACTGGTCTTAGCTACCTTTATACCGAGCAGTCCGGGGACCTGTTTGAAGGCGATCAGCACGGCGGCGCCGGCCGTGAATCCGAGCAGCACGGCGTGCGAGACAAAGTTGAGCAGCGCCCCCACCCGGGCCATACCCATGCCGATCTGAATGACGCCGACCAGCATGGCCAGAAAAAATGCCAGCTCCAGATATGCGGCGGTATCCGGCTGGGCCAGCGGACTGAGTGAGCTGAAGACAACCAGGGAAACGGCGGTGGTGGGCCCGGTGATCAGATGCGCCGAGCTGCCCCAGAGACAACCGACGATGGTGGGGACGATCGAAGCGTACAGACCATACTGAACCGGCAGGCCGGCGATCAGGGCATAGGCCATCGATTGTGGGATGGCCACCACCGCCACGGTCAGGCCGGCGAAGAGGTCGGCCTTGACGTAACGCTTACCATAACCGCGGATCCAGGTGACGAAAGGGGCGAAGTCATCGAGATGGACGTGCACCGGTGTATCCTCCGGTTTAGTCCCGCCATAGCGGGATTGAGCCGGTTTAGCCCGTTTGCCCGTTGAGCCTATCGGAAACTGACCAGAGTCTTAGTGTAACCGCGGATAGGCATCAGGCTATAATGCTACACCCGAACCTGATACCTACCGGATTTGCAGCGGCAGATCAACCGTCGTGATCGAATCGCCCTAGTGTCTTATCACACATAAATTGTCTTATCCATTGTCGCCCGCTGCTTGATATTTCAAGCCTGGGAACA
>JBDNAO010000531.1:0-3476 GCA_039768375.1 Desulfobacterales bacterium
GCCGACCGACTGCAGGAAACCGCGACGGAGAATCTTTTGGGCATCCCGCCGCCGCATGCCCCTGACCCCCAATGTTTTGTCGAGGGGTTGCGACTGTTTCGACACAGGCACGCCGGTCTGCCGACGGCAGAAACGATCTGGCCGGCACTGATGCGCATCGGCACCCGGCGCTGGAAGGACGCTCTGGAAACCGAAAAAAATAGGATCGACGAGGACGGCGAGACCCGGCTTGACCCCGAAGGACAGACAGACCCGCCGCCTTTCGAATGGACCCCGGAGGCGCTGAGCGGCGCCATCGAGTCGCTGCTGTGCCGGTGCGCCCATTTGATCCGTCGCGCGCGCTGGTTCGCCATGCTCAGCGAAAGCACTCTGGCGTGGTCCGCCGCCGACGGTACGGGAAGCCGTCAAAATCTCGTCATACTGAGGGCCGCGCAGATGAGCGCTCGAAGCGAGCTGCGCGGCGACGATCCCTTGCCGCGGCCGCCCGGTGTCGCTATCGCCTTGCGAGACCGGCAGCGGCATCTCGATCTGGCGGCCTATGATCGGCTGCGGGTGTTGACCACTGAAATGCGCCGGATTCTGGCGGAGGAACGGACGCTGCGGCTTCGCCTCGGCCGGAATGTGGTGTTGGGGCAAGGGCGGCTGCGACGACTCCTGAAGTGGGTCTAGTATCGTGTCATTTATGAAGTGTCACGACTGCCTTGAACGACGCAATTGAATGCATATAAAGTTCCCGGTTCAAGGTTCAACGTTCAGGGTTGAGGGATGACGCCATTTGAGGTTTCCGGTGTCAGCGGCGCCTCTGGCCGCGAAAGACCACTCTGATCGAAAAGGAAACTTTTGTCGGTGAAAAATTCCAAATCGCAAATAACAAATAACAAACAAATCACAATGAGCGAAATTCGAAATTCAGTATGTCATTTTTGTAGACGAACCTTCAAATACGAGAAAAACGATGCGAAATTTTGTGCGAAGATTAAGCCTCTATTTTTCCGCCGGTGCGCTGGGCGGTTTGACAAACAGCGCCGCCATCTGGCTGGCCGGAATGACCGGTCTCACGACGTATTTACAGGTCAAGATTGCCCCGGCCTGGACACTGCCGTGGCTCTATCCGAGGATCGTGTGGGGCGGCATCTGGGGGTTGATCTTTCTGCTGCCCATAGCGAAAAGCCGCTTGTTCACGCGCGGTGTCTTATTGAGCCTCGGCCCCACCCTCGCCCAGCTGTTCTGGGTCTTTCCACTCAAGGCCCATGCCGGCTACCTGGGCTTGGAACTCGGCTTTCTGACACCGCTCTTCGTGTTCGTGTTCAACGCTATCTGGGGCATTACGGCAGCCCTTTGGGTTCGCTGAGCCAGCAACTGCCTCGTTTCTATCCATAAATGGCCCTTTTCCGCGCGCGACAATGGATAAGTCACTTTATGTGTGAATAGACACGAGATAAGACAGGCAAACGCCACCGGTTTGGCGGACACCTCATTAAGGCAGCCTCCTTAAAGCGGACCATGTCTCAGATCACGGTTTTTTTAGCGTCGGTTATTACCCTGTGGCAGGATTATTGACACTCAAATACTCTGGTTGATCTCGGTAAACGACCAAACAACCTGATAAATTTAAAGATATGATCAATAGATGGGGTTGGCATGACTTCTGCTTGCCAAACAAGGCAGGTTATTTCTATCGCTGGGGACTTGCCGCGGAACACAATGCATACGGATTAAAACGGCATTTACCCGATCGCGATACGATGCCTGGAAGGGGTCGGTTTGCCGGATATCAGGATAAACAAACTGAACAACAGGCTTTACATTTTTTTGCAAGTTTGGATACCGACCGAACTTCCCGCTTTTGTCCGGAAGCTCGAATCGGCCTGCCTGGCTTTGATCCCTGGTTTTACCTGTCTGGCGGTCATTCCCTCGAGTGGGCTCGACCATCGGCGCGACCAAGATCTTTTCAGCAACACGATGGACCTGATTTCAGCTTATGGTGCCAAAAAAGTGGTGTGCGTCAAAGCCGCAGGTGAAAAACTCAGCGACCGGCTTACATCGATCCCGATGTCTCTTCAATCGCGCATACCGGTGAAACAGGCCGCCGACCTCAAAGAGGCTGAAAACCTTCTGAATGGTTGAGCCGCAGAACCCCTTGCCTCGAAAACCTAACTCGTGTCCATCCATAAATGGCCTTTTTCTCGTTGGACGACGTTCTCCGCGGGTTTCCGACTGCGGCGTACGTCCAGTACGCCTCGCCGCAAACCCTTGTGCGGCCTTGTCCAGCGAGAAAAATTCTCACTTATGAATTAGACACTCCGCAGTGCCTTCACATAATCTTGGATGGGCACTAACTTGACTATCTGCTGATCATAATCCAATATTTCTATGGGGCGAAATTCTGAACAGATCGGAAGGATTCACTTCGCAACTTCCGTAAATACCATTGCGCGGTATAATCCGTGAGTGGTAAAGCACCGGCGCCGGCCATATTGAAAAGGCCCGTCGAGATTTACAGCGCCGCATACATGCAGTGACTGCGGCTGTCGCATTCGGGCAGTGTGTACTCCAGATGGGGCGGCGTTTAAAAAAACTTGCTTATGAGAGCGGATTACACTATTCACATTCACCAAAAAGATCAGCCAAGGAACCGGCGGCGGAGAGGACCGTCGTGGGATTCCAGCCGCGGCAGCATCCGGAGCGGCAACCGGTGGACGAATCCTCTATCAACAAAAAGGAATGGAGGTGAGCAGTGGCCGACACGCATCAAACCGACCCGACAACCAACGCGACCCGACCGACCAGACGATTTCTACAGCTGAGCCTCTATGAATATCTCCAGTTGGCCCTGTTGGTGCTCGTCGTGATCGGCGTGGGGATCTCTTATTTTCTGCCCGATAAAAGCTACCGCTACTGGGTGGCGATGGTCCCGATATTCGGTATCGCCTGCACGAGCAGTGAATGGTCCCGGCTTCGTCGCCAAAATCTCGGCATCTGGAAAACCGTTCGAAACCAACTCATTCACTGGTTCGGTGTACTGGTTTCGGTTTATTTGGTCCACATGCTCTTAAACATCCAGCTATTGACCAAACAGAACGCCGGTCTGGTCGTCTTGCTGGTGCTGGCGTTGGGCACTTTTCTGGCGGGACTCCAACTCGGCTGGCGCCTTTATGTGTTGGGGGCTTTTTTGTGGATCATTTTGGTGATGGCGGCCTACCTGCAAGGCTCTCTGTGGGTAATGATTCTGGTCGGGGTGGTGATGATATCCCTGTTCCTCTACTTGCGCAGTCGCAGCGGCAAATCATCCGAGGTAATGCCCGACAGCAGAAACCACACCGGCTCTTGACTTTTGAGATGATTTTTTTGAACAATGATGCGAAGGGCACTTCGCACCCGCTGTTCCAGGCGAGAGGCGCGTGAGGCAAGTTCTCGGAACGGATGATGTACGCTTCGACGCTATTAAGCTCGTCCCGGAGACCAACTAAATTGAA
>JBDNAO010000532.1:0-4125 GCA_039768375.1 Desulfobacterales bacterium
CGACGATCATGAGGCGAACTGACCCGGGCGGTTTAACCGGCAAATCTATCGCCTTGGTAAAGTGATCGGCTCTTTTCAACACCTTTTCCTGATAATCCAGCGCGATTTGTCGGCGTTCGGCTTCATTTTTCACTTGAGGCAGGAGATGTCTGATGTCATTCGTCTCACCTGGATCGGCCAATCCCCACTCTTGTCGCTCCCATAGTTTGGGGTCAAAGAGATCCTCGATGGGTCGGCCGGCTGTATCCAAGAGGGCGTTATGGCGTCCGCGCGGTAGCATTTGGTATAGAGACGGAAACGTCCCAAGCACGGCGGGAGGATATCGGGACAGCAAAAAAGAGGGACGATATCCCTCAATCAAATGGACGAGACTGTCCAACGAGCCGCCGTTAGGTGTCCCGATCATAATGAGATTCTCAACATGCTTCGCGCCCTCCCAAGTTGGTGCAGGCACATGACCGTCGGAAGGCAGGTCATTCCCTCCGTAGCGCAAATAATAACGGGCAACAAGTCCACCCATAGAGTGTGCAACGATGTCAAACCGGATCGTTGATTTGGCAATGCCATACCGACGCTTGATTTCGGTTTTCACATAATCCGTCTTTTCCTGAATGAATCGATCCAGCGCTTGCGCGTTTTCAACGATGTCACGTCGCCAGTCGTAATCGAATTGAAAGCAGGTGAAATGCCGATCTCCGTAATCGATAACGCCGGCCTGACTGAGTCCCTGGTCACGATAGCCGCCCACGCCCAAGGCGGACAGGATATTGTAGTAGGCATTGAGTTCCACAGGAAAACCGATAAAATTCACCACGTATCGATCCAAAGCACCATCCGGTAGAACGGAATCTTGTGCAGCACGGAGTGCTGTTTGCGGCTGCATAGGCAATGCAATCAGGCGTGCGCCTTCAGCCGTGTTTGGACTGACTTGACCCAATCCAAAGGCTCCCCATACGACCTTTCCCGACTTGCCCTCAATGAGCCGAGATCCCATCAAACCGGGGATCACGATGATAGGATTACGATTCGAGTCTTCATGCTGGGCCAAATCATTGTACAAAATGGCGAGGTTTGGATGCCGCTGGGGCGGCGAGCAGGCGACGATCCCCGTCATCAGCACCCATACGATGTTCCAGACCACTTTGTGCATCGATGATATCTTCACGACAATTCCCAAAGAGATTTTTTGATCCGTTCTCGGGCCTCCTGAGATAGCCTGGCCTCGGCTTCCATCGTCCCTGTGCCAAGATAATTACTTTTCGTTTAAAAGACATATCAGTTGCATGTTCCTCCGTTCATTTAAACAAGCTTCATCGAATAAATAAATCCTAATCGGACGGTACCACAGTGCATTGGAGCATTTTTTCATAGAGATTGATATATCCTTTGGTCAGGTTCATTTTACAATTCCCGCCTCCAGCGTTTCATGTCGCCAAAGCCCCCTGACAGGATGATCCGGTACCGGCAGTACACGCAAAATAATGGCTGCGAACAACGATTTCACGCTCGGCCAGCCGGGCGAAATCAAAATCTTTGTATGGATAGCGGATTCATGCGCATCTCATTTTCAAAATCCGTTGACGGGTTTTATTACCTTCGCCAAGCCATCAACCGCGAAAAAAGAGATTTGGTAAAGGGCGTCAACCTCGTGCGGTTGTAGGCGTCTCCGACCTGCCTGATGGCCTCCGCCTGGGTCGGGTAAGGGTGAATGGTGCCGGCAATTTGCTTAAGACCTAAACCATGCGTCATGGCCAGTGAGAATTCTGCAATCATGTCGCCCGCATTTGCGGCGACGATCGTGGCGCCTAAAATTTTATCCGTCCCTTTGCGCACGTGCACACGCGCCAGGCCGTTGGTATGGCCCTCAAGAATCGCTCGGTCGACATCGTCTAATAGCCTGGTGAAGGTATCGACAGCGATCCCCTGTTCCTGTGCCTGTTTCTCGTAAAGACCGACATGGGCGATTTCCGGCTCCGTATAAGTGCACCACGGAATGGTCAGCGTGCTGACTTTGGCGCGACCAAAGAACAATGCATTGCGAATGACGATGCGGGCCATGAAATCGGCCGCATGGGTGAATTGATACGGCGAGCAAATGTCGCCGGCGGCGTAAATGTTGGGATTGCTCGTTTGAAGCCGGTCATTGACCTGGACGCCCTTCTTGGAGTAGGCCACACTTGCATCTTCCAGACCCAACTCCTCGACATTGGGTGCGCGCCCGACAGCAACCATGAGTTGATCGACAACCTCGTCATACCCCGTCCCGTGGGATTCCACGACAAGACGGATTTTATCCCCATCGGCCCTGGCCACCTTTAGCGCCTTGCCACAGCAAAGAAGCTTTACACCGTCTTTGAGCATGGATTCCAAAACAATACCGGATGCATCGCTGTCTTCTCTGGGCAAAATACCGTGCAAGGTTTCAATCAGAAACACTTCCGAACCGAAGCGGGCGAAGGACTGGGCCATTTCACAGCCGATAGGCCCGGCACCGATAACGGCCAGCCGTTTGGGCAGTTCGGTCAGGGAGAAAACGGTTTCATTGGTCAGGTAGGCGACATCATCCAACCTCTCAATAGGTGGTGCCGCAGCCCGCGCACCGGTAGCAATGACCGCTTTTTTGAAATTCAACCGTTGGCCTGCAACCTCTATGGTTTTGCTATCGACAAACCGTCCGTTTCCCAAAAATACGTCGATGCCCATTTCGCTGAAACGTTTGACGGAGTCGTTGGGAGCGATGGACGTCCTCAGACGACGCATACGTTGCATGGCTTGACTGAAATCAATCTTCACGCCATCGGGAACCTGCACGCCGAACTCTCCGGCATCACGAACGGCAGCTGCAGCGCGTGCCGCGCTAATCACAGCCTTGGACGGCACACAGCCGACATTCAGGCAGTCGCCGCCCATCATGTGGCGCTCAATCAATGCAACCTTTGCCCCCAAACCGGCCGCTCCCGCCGCACTCACAAGTCCGGCTGTTCCGGCCCCGATGACAACAAGATTGTATCGCGATGCCGGCTCAGGGTTCTTCCAATCGGGCGGATGAACTTGCGACACCAGCTGTTGGTTATGCTTGTCCCAAGGGTTTACCAAATTTTGATCATTTTCATCTTTTGGCATTTATGGTCTCCTTTGTTCAATCTGTTGATGGCTTGTTCCGCGGCTGATTTTTTCTACTTTTCATTCAACGACCAGTCGTAATCCAGGTATTTGACCGAGTATCCTCCAGTCGCGAGAAAGTCACGGTCTGCGGAGATAAGGTATGCGCTGCAAAAGTTGGCCACCGCACGCTCGGTTTTGTCGAGACCGGCGAACCCGGTGGTCGGTGAGTACTTGGCGACAAAGTCTTCCCCATACCACTTAAAGATAGATGAGAAATAGACAACCTTTTTCTTGCGGTCGACGTTAAGCCCGGCCGGGCTAACCAGATACTGTCGGGACTGGTCGTTGAGCTGTTCATCCAATTTTTCGGTGGTGTAAGCCTCGCTGCGCAGCTGGGGACAGCTCTTGGCGGCGCAGACCAAGGCCATGTGGATACGCGGCTCGCTGTATTGCTTGCGCAGGATGTCGTGTTCCAGATGGTTCAAGGTGATGGTCTTGCCGTACAGTCTTACAACCGGTTGGTCCCAAGGCCCTTTGAACAGGCTGCCGATGTCCTTGATGCTCTTGACCGGATAGTGGTCGACAACCAGCTTCAAGGTGGCTGCATTGTAGAGGTTGATCAAGAACGCCAGTCGCTGGGATTGCGTCCATGAGTTAAATTGTTCTTCGGGCACCCCGGCGGCGCTGTCTATATACCGATCGAGGGCATTGGGATCGGTTTTAAGACCTTTATAGTCTGCTCGGCCGTCTGTGACGTATGTCTTTAATAGCCCGTCATAGCCTGCATATGTCTGATCGAATTCCGCTGCGTTCACAACACCTGCCCAGCTCAGCAATGCTGCGGATAAAAGCATTGCGATCAGGCGGTTGAGGGAAATCGAGTGTATGAATGCTTTCATGTCTTTTCCTTTTTTCTCTGGCTACTCTTGTTGTTTGCCGCCGCTGCTTGCCACTTCCGGTCTGAATTTACTTTTATAAAGCCCCAGCAGCTTTTTTACGGTGATCGGGAAAAGGCCGAGC
>JBDNAO010000116.1:0-3340 GCA_039768375.1 Desulfobacterales bacterium
CCGCAGATGCAAGGCGTCGGGTGCGCAGACGTACTTTTGTACTTCAAGTGCCCGACAACAAAGCAGATGCGGTGCCCTGTGAACGCTTACGGCGTTTTTATTTCTGTTGCCACGATTCAAAGTGCACCCAAAGCACGGCACCGATTTCGACGCCCTTGTCCTGGCCGTCTTTCTTGATTTTGAAGTCGGCCTCGTTCAGGGCTGAAAAACCCCACCAGCCGGCTTTGGGAGCTGCATAAGTGAACACCCCATTCTGGTCGGCCTTGATGGTCTGGGTGACCATGTAATCCGCAGGAGCGGCGGCCTTTTTGTCCTTGTTGTAGTATTCGATTTCGACCTCGGCATATGGCACCGGCTTGCCATCCAGCTTGACAATACCCTGGAAGACGTTGCCGGCATAGAGGCCATAGGGTTTCGACAGGGGCACGATCTCGGTTTTCAGCCCCACCTCTCCGTCCCAGCCCTCGTCGTCGCCGAAGGCTGTGACCACCGTTTTCGCGTAATGGATAATGAAAACATCTTCGACCGGCTCCCAGTAGGGCTGCGGTTCCATGTAAAACATGTAGACACCGGGACGCTTGATCGCGTAATCCGCCTGCCAGGCGGGATGATCCATGACCTTGATGGGTTTCAGGGCGCTGCCGAGATCTTCTTTCTTGCCGTTGGCGACAACACCGAAGGCCTTCGGTTTGACCAGCTCCATGCCGACCATCTCAAAGGGATGGGAAAACGAAAGATGCAGTGTAACGCTGCGGTTGTCCTCCTGCATGACCATCGAATCCGAAGGAATCACCATGCCGAAGTGGGCCGATGCAGACATTACCCACAAAATCACAGGAATCCATGCGGATGCGAAAATAAAGATTTTTTTCAAGTTTTCCTCCTCTAAAAACAAAAAAAACCACGGGTATTCGGCACCTTCGTGGTGCACACTACCATCGCGGCTTCAAATTTGAGGTTGGATTTTTTGGATACAGCGTTCCCGCCGGCTTCTACCGGCCATTGGGCGTTTCTTATATCGATACGGTTGACCAGTCAATAAAAAAAACAGGTCTTTACCTCAGCCATGTTCCTGCCCGGCCATGAACGTTAAAGGGGCTGAACTTTCTTGACTTGACCCCTAAAATTCATTACTTAATAAAGTTTTATAATCATTTTGCCAAATCGCCGTTTGACGTCACCTTGTTATATGAAAAATCGAATTAAGAAATTGATCATTGATGCCGCCTCAAAGGCCCATGGAAAAGGACTGCTGTCCTCGGCCGATTTTCCCGAGGTGAATCTGGAAAAACCCAAGGTCGAGGCCCATGGAGATTTTTCGACCAACTTCGCCATGGTCATGGCATCCCTACAAAAGATGGCACCCCGCCAGGTTGCCCAGGCGATTGTCGACCAGGTGAACGATTCCGGCCGACTGCTTGAAAAAATCGAGATTGCCGGGCCGGGCTTTATCAACTTTTACGTCACCCCTGCGGCCTGGCACCCGGTCCTGCTGGAAATCCAAAAAACCGATCGGCGCTTCGGTGCCTCGGAATTGGGCGGGGGCGAAAGAGTTCAGGTGGAGTTCGTCAGCTCCAATCCGACCGGTCCGCTGCATGTCGGACACGGTCGCGGCGCCGCCGTCGGTGACAGCGTGGCCAATATTTTGGCGTTTTGCGGCTACGACGTGCAGAGGGAATACTACATCAATGACTCGGGCCGGCAGATTCAAGCCCTCGGGCGATCGGTATTTCTCAGATACCGCGAGCTTTTTGGAAAGAGCGCCCCTTTTCCCGAAGACTGTTACCAGGGGGATTATATTCGCGAGATTGCCGGGCGGATCAAAATTCAACAAGGCGACGGTCTGCTCCATCGAGAAGAAGACGATGCCGTCATGTATTGCGCGCGGACGGCCGCCGGTGATATAATGGAAGGTATCCGCGAAGACCTCGCCCTGTTCGGCGTGTCATTCGATGAGTGGTTCAGCGAGCAGAGTCTGTATGATTCCGGAGAAGTGGACCGCATCCTGGCCGAATCCAGGGAGCGCGGCATCATATATGAAAAAGACGGGGCCCTGTGGTTCAAGACCAGCGATTTAGGGGACGAGAAGGACCGGGTGGTCGTTCGCCAAAATGGCCAAACCACCTACTTTGCCTCTGATATCGCCTACCACGATGACAAATACCGGCGCGGATTCCTGCGCGTCATCGATGTCTGGGGCGCGGATCACCACGGCTACATTCCCCGCATGCAGGCAGCTATCGAAGCCTGCGGACACAAGCGGAATCAGTTCCAGGTCATTCTGGTCCAGTTGGTCAACCTGCTGCGGGGCGGGCAGCCGGTGGCCATGTCGACCAGAGCCGGTGAATTCGTCACGCTGCGCGATGTCATCGACGAGGTCGGCAAAGACGCGGCCCGCTTTATATTTCTGACCCGCCATTATGAAAGCCCTCTTGATTTTGACCTGGAGGTGGCCAAACAGCAGACGAACGAAAACCCGGTCTATTATGTCCAGTACGTGCACGCCCGAATCTCAAGCATAATTCGCAAGGCAGTTGAAAACGGAATGGCTGACGTCCAGTGGGATGAGACCGCCATCGCGCGCCTCCTGGAGCTCGAAGAAATCCAATTGATCAAAACCCTCGCCCAATATCCCGAGACAGTTGCCGCCAGTGCGGAAAAATTGGAACCGCACCGCATCACGTTTTTCCTCATGAATCTGGCGGCGGCTTTTCATGCCTATTACAACAAACACCGGGTGTTGTCGGAAGACCCGGTGCTGAGCCGCGGGCGGTTGATCCTCGTGGAATCGATCCGCAAGGTAATCCGAAACGGTCTGGCGCTGCTGGGGGTCGATGCACCCGACAAAATGTAGCGCTTCCCAGGTTTCCTTTTGTTCGAAAATAGAATTTTCATGCACCGTGGTGGCCTGAAGGACCATGACTGTTTAGTTCGAAAATAGAATCAGACCCGCAAAAAGAAATTTGAAACTTGAAACTCGAAACTCAGGACCCGGAACCCGGAACCAGTGGTGGCTTAAGGGCCATGAGCGTTTAGTCGGTAAAATCGGTGAGATCCTGAAACTGACAAAACCGATCTAACCGGCTCAACGGACACAACCGAACAAGGTGTGCTCCTCCGCCCGGATGAACGGTTGCGAAAGACGGCTGAAACTCGCCGCCAACGGGCTCTAAGCCCTGACCAGGCCTGTCTTCAAATAAGGGGTTCGGGTTTGGTCCCCAATGTTGTGCCTGCCAAGCGGCATCGGTATCGGGTCCGGTCTAAGACCCCGCAGGCGACTCAGACAGTCAGCCGCTGTTCTCAACCGCTCATCCGGGCTCCGGCGCATCATTTTCATGCA
>JBDNAO010000533.1:0-3948 GCA_039768375.1 Desulfobacterales bacterium
ATGCCCTGGAATGTCTCAGGGAGAGGAACATCGAGGTCAGCATCAATACCGTGCTGACACGGTTGAGCTTTCCCGAACTGGACCGGATGACCTCGCTGGCGGCCGACTACGGCGCCAAGCTTCGGGTATCCCGGTTCAGGCCGTCGGGCAGGGGCAAGCGGTCTTGGTCGCAGCTCAATGTGTCGGCGGATCAAATGCTTGCTTTCTCCGACTGGCTAAGCCAACACCTGGGGGTATCCACCGGTGACTCCTTCTTTTCCGTCTCCACAGAAGAGCGCCGGTCCCTGGGGCTGAATATGTGCGGGGCATGCAAACTGACCTGTTGCATTTCTCCTGAGGGCGGCGTCTATCCTTGCGCCTTTCTCCAGGAAGCCGACTTTCGGGCCGGCGCTGTACCCGGAGAGTCGTTCGGCGATATCTGGCGTCATTCCCCCGTTTTTCAATCTTTCCGGGAGCTGGAGATCAAATCGTGCGAATCCTGCCATCGGTTTGATCTTTGCCACGGCGGATGCCCGGCCATTGCCTACCATACCCAGCGGAAGCTGGGCGTGGCGGACCCCGGGTGCCTGGAAAATTGTGTACGGGTTAAGATGCCGGCCACGGTGAATGCCTGATGAATGAGATACCTGATGAATGAGATAATAGATGCATGAGATGCCTCAAATTTCGGCGGTAAGCCGGGCCAAATATGAACGCCTGCAGACGATACTGCGGGAGATGGAACGAGTACTGGTGGCCTTTTCCGGCGGGGTGGACAGCACCCTGCTCCTGAAAGCCGCGGCGGACGTCCTGGGAGACCGGGTGCTGGCCGTGACGGCCCTGTCGGCGACCACGCCGGACCACGAGCGGCGGGATGCCGCCGAATTCGCCCGATCCATGGGCGTTCACCACTTGGAGATCGCCTCCCATGAACTGACGCTCCCGGCTTTTATCGAAAATCCGCCGGACAAGTGTTATATTTGCAAAAAAAGCCGTTTCGGGGAACTCGTGCGGCTGGCATCCGAAAAAGCGATTCCCTGGGTAGTGGACGGCGCAAACATAGAAGACGATGGCGACTATCGCCCGGGGAGCCGTGCCGCAAGGGAACTGGGGGTCCGCAGCCCGCTGCGGGAAGCTGGTATGACCAAACCGGAGATCCGTCATTTGTCCCGATTGCTGGGGCTTCCCACCTGGAACAAGCCCTCTTATGCGTGCCTGGCATCGCGGATTCCCTATGGGCAGTCGATTACGCCCGAAAAATTGAAACAGGTGGATGCGGGGGAGGCGTTCATCCGGGGACTGGGCCTTTCATGGCAGGTAAGAATCCGACATGAGGAAGATACGGCCCGTATCGAAGTCGAATCCGAAGCCATTGCTCGTTTCATGGACAAAGACGTTCGCCAACAGATTGTATCCCGTCTCAGGGCGCTGGGATTTAGATTCGTTGCGCTGGATCTGGAAGGGTACACCACCGGAAGCTTGAATCGCGTTATTGACACGGAGACCGGCATACAAGAGAAAACACTGGGAGAAAGAGTTACCAATGGATAACCAATACCTTATGGAATTACTGAAACGGGTCCAAAGCGGGCAGACGGATCTGGACTCTGCCATGAGCCAGCTCAAAAAGCTTCCGTTCGAAAATCTTGGATACGCCAGAATCGACAATCACCGCTGTGTGCGCACGGGGGTGTCGGAGGTGATCTATTGTGAGGGCAAGACCATTGAACAGACCCAGGGCATCGTTCAACGGTTGGCGCGTCATCACGACAATATTCTGGCGACCCGGGCGAGCCGCGAGGTATATGAGGGCATCCGGGAAGTGATGGAGGATTGCGAGTACCACCCCATGGCCCGCATTGTGGTCATCAACCCCCGGGAGATCGACCGGGTGGGCAATATCGCCGTCGTCACCGCCGGCACCTCGGACATTCCCGTGGCCGAAGAGGCGGCGGTCACGGCAGAAACCCTCGGCAACCGGGTCAATCGCATCTATGATGCCGGGGTAGCCGGCATTCACCGGATCTTAAACGTCCGGGAAGATCTGTTCCAGGCCAATGTCGCGGTGGTGGTGGCGGGTATGGAAGGTGCGTTGACCAGCGTCGTAGGAGGATTGGTATCCTGTCCGGTGATCGGCGTGCCCACCAGTATCGGTTATGGGGCCAGTTTCGGCGGCGTGGCCGCACTGCTCTGCATGCTCAACAGTTGCGCTTCCGGCGTGTCGGTGGTCAATATCGACAACGGGTTCGGCGCGGGCTACCAGGCCAGTCTGATCAACAAGCTCGGCATCAGGCACGGAAAAAACCGGACCACCGATACGGACGCCGTCGACAAATCGGGAAAAAAAGATGGCACGACCGACGCTAAAATTTCACTGGTGAAGACATCCTGAACTGAGCGGTTCCGGGTTCTGGGTTCAAGTTCAAAGGTTGGAACCAAATGAAACCAAGAACTATTCCTGCCAAGGCTTATGATAATCAACATAACCCGTTGGGCGTGAAGCTAATAAAGCCCAACTTAAGAAGATTTTACAATCCAGAACCCTGAACCCAGAACCCTGAACCCATTGGAAAAATCAGTTGAAAATCGCTTACTTTGATTGTTTTGCCGGCGCCAGCGGGGATATGATCCTCGGTGCGTTGCTGGACGCGGGATTGACCATTGAGCGCCTTCGAGAGGAGATCTCCAAACTGCAATTATCCCATTACGAACTGGATGTCGAAAAGGTGGTCAAAAAAGGGATCGGTGGCAGTCAGGCCCATGTTACCATCGATCAGGACCACCATCACCATCATCATCGCCACCTTTCCCACATCAAAGATATCATCGAGAACAGTGACTTGGATGCACCGATCAAGGAGAAGAGCACGGAAATCTTTGTCCGACTGGCTGAAGCTGAAGCCCGGGTTCACCGATCGAGTGTGGAATCGGTCCATTTTCACGAAGTGGGGGCCATGGACGCCATCATCGACGTGGTGGGTGGCGTTATCGGGGTGACGGCCCTTGGAATCGACAAGGTATTCTGTTCGCCGCTGCACGTGGGCAGCGGTACCATCGAATGTGCCCACGGTACCCTGCCGGTGCCGGCGCCGGCCACGGCAGAGTTGATCAAGGGCAAACCCGTCTATTCCACAGGCATCAAGGGTGAGTTGCTCACTCCCACCGGCGCCGCCATACTGACCACCCTGTCTTCGGGGTTCGGCCCCATGCCGGCCATGACCGTGAGACACATCGGGTATGGGGCCGGCACTGCCGACCCTGGCATCCCCAATCTGCTGCGGGTTGCCATTGGAGAAGCCAGGGATGATACGGGGGATTACGATGTCGAACAAACCGTTTTGATCGAAACCAACATCGACGACATGAACCCCCAATTATATGATTACCTGATCGGACTGCTGTTGAACGAAGGGGCCTTGGATGTCTTTCTCACACCCGTGCAGATGAAGAAAAATCGTCCCGGTACCCTGCTGTCGGTGATCTGCCTGCCCCATGCGGTGGGTAAGTTTTCGGATATTCTCATGCAGGAAACAACCACCATCGGGTTGCGCTGGCGGGTTGAAAATCGCATCAAAGCCAGACGGCTGATAAAAGAGATTGATACAAGCCATGGCCCCATTCACATCAAGCTGGCCCAAAACAACGGTCAGATAATCAACCTGACCCCCGAGTATGAGGATTGCAAACGGGTAGCACTGGAGAAAAACATTCCGCTAAAAAATATATTGGATGATGTGCGGTCGGCGGCCCTGAAACAGATTCACGCGTCGGACGGTGTGTTGAAACAGCGGCATTCACACAAATAAAGGAGGAGTATCATGGACAAAATTTTAAGAATCAAAATGGGGGCCGACGCAGGCCCTCAGGTCAAAGAAGAGCCCTTGGGTGACTACGCCGGTTTGGGCGGCAGAGCCATGACATCGGCCATC
Source organism: Desulfobacterales bacterium (assembly GCA_039768375.1). Classification (GTDB taxonomy): domain Bacteria; phylum Desulfobacterota; class Desulfobacteria; order Desulfobacterales; family SG8-13; genus JARFQH01. The sequence goes on from JBDNAO010000533.1 coordinate 3,909, forward strand.
GTCGCCAAGGAGGTGCCGCCGCTCTGCCACCCCTTGGGCG
>JBDNAO010000534.1:0-5082 GCA_039768375.1 Desulfobacterales bacterium
TCATCCAGCACAGCCGGTGTAAGGCGCGCTTTCCAACTATCCGGTTCCAGTATTCCGGCACGTACCCTGTGTGTTTAAGATCTGACACTGTGGGTTGTCCGAACCGCAACGGCCATCGTCCAAACAGCAACCACCACACCCCTCGGCCCAATCCCTCTCCTGGCGCCGCTGATTTACAGCATGTGTTGTTTTGTCGTTTTTAAGTGGCATGCCGATTCCTCAACCGAGGCCGCACAGTCGCTAAACCCTTCCATTTCTTTACAAAAATATCATTTCGCGGTAAAATTATTACGTAGATTCATTTCGGTGATGCCTTTTGAGGGTTTGTTAGTAGGCAAATACCTTTACAAACCATCCACGGTGGTCGAATTTGTCCTTTGTTTCTGGGACAATCGACCCCCAAGATCCATTTATGCCGCGGATGGGCGATAACTAACAAACGGGATTCCCTGATGCGTGCAACAACCGGAAAACGTGACCACTGGATGGACTCGATTGTGGTCACCGGTGTCGGCCTGGCCGCCCTTTATTGGGTGTGCGAATCCTTTATGTTCTTTTTCCTGGCACCGGAAGCCAATATTTTTCACCACATCCTGGGACCGAACCTGTTCGAAGTTTGGACACGGCTGCTGGTGCTGTGCATCTTTGTCATTTTCGTCTCCCACGTGCGTCAGGACATCAACAAACGCCGGCTTGCCTTCGAAAAGATGCGGGAGCAGGATGAAAAGTACCGTTTGATCATTGAAAACATCGATGAGGGTTTTTTTGAACTGGACCTGGATGGTCGTTTTTCCTTCGTCAGTGTCCCGGCCTGCGAGATTCTCGGTTATGGCACTGACGAGTTGGTCGGTACGAAACTGAGCGCATCGAGCTCGCCGGACAAAGCGGCAACCATTGACCGGATACTGGAGCGGGTTTTCCGCACCGGCGAATCCTCGCGTGCGACCGAGCTTCTCGTGATCCGCAAGGACGATTCGGAGGTGCCCCTTGAATTGTCCGTATACCCTTTGCGAAATACTGAAGGGCAGCCGATCGGCTACCGCGGCATGGTGCGGGATATGTCCGAAAGGATAGAGAGCGAAAAGGAGAAGGCGAAACTCGAGAAGCAGTTTATCCAGGCACAGAAAATGGAGGCCATCGGCAATTTGGCCGGCGGTATTGCGCATGATTTCAACAACATTCTCATGGGCATGCAGGGCAATGCCTCCCTGATGCTCCTGACCCTCGACAGTCAGCATCCGCATTATCAAAAAGTCAGGGCCATAGAACGGTACGTCGAAAGCGGTGCCGCCCTTACCAGGCAACTGTTGGGATTCGCCCGGGGCGGCAAGTACGAGGTCAAGATCACCAACCTCGATGAACTGGTCCGCAGGACGGCCCGAATGTTCGGCCGCACAAAAAAAGAAATTCGCATACACACCAGCGGGCTCAAAAGGGTGAGGTCGGTCGAGGTTGACCAGTCCCAGATCGAACAGGTTCTGCTCAACATCCTCGTCAACGCATGGCACGCGATGCCGGGCGGCGGCGAGATCTTTCTGAGAACGGCAAATGTCGACATCGACATGACGGTCGTGCGACCCTATCGGATCGAACCCGGTCCTTATGTGTGCATGTCGATTACAGACACCGGTATCGGCATGGATGAGGCCACCCAGCAGCGTATTTTCGAACCCTTTTTTACGACGAAGGAGATGGGCCGCGGAACCGGTCTGGGTTTGGCTTCGGCTTATGGGATCATCAAAAATCACGGCGGATTCATCGAGGCGGACAGTGCCCCGGGCGAAGGAGCAACCTTTCGCATCCACCTGCCGGCATCGGGCAAGGCGGTCGTCGAGGAAGAAGAAAGCGGCACCGAACTTTTCAAGGGTGATGAAACGGTGCTGCTGATCGACGACGAACAGGTGATCATCGAGGTCGGGCAGGAAATTCTAAAGGCGCTCGGTTACAACGTGTTGGTGGCGACCAGCGGCCCTGAGGCGCTGCAGATCTTCCGGCGCAAGAAGGACGCCATCGCCCTGGTCGTTTTGGACATGGTCATGCCGGGGATGAGCGGCGGGGAGACGTTCGACCAGCTTAAAACCATAAAACCCGATGTTCGGGTGCTGCTCTGCAGCGGCTACAGCCTCAGCGGCCAGGCCACGGAAATTCTTGATCGCGGCTGCAGCGGTTTTATCCAGAAGCCTTTCAAGCTAAAGGAGCTGTCCTACAAATTGAGGGAAATATTGGAAGGAAAATAGGGGAGACGGGATTGGTGCGGGGTGCGGGTTACGGGTTGCGTGATACGGGTTAAGAACACCATCCTCCGACCCGCATCTCTCTATTTATGATGCCATTGTGAAAAGTTAACTTCAGGCGTTTCGCTAAGATGCCTGAGCGTCTCAGGCTATGATCATCGCCTGCGCTCGACCCATTAAGCCCCGACATGAATGATAAAGTCGCGTGAAAACCCGCAACCCACAACGCGTGACCCTCAACCTGTAACCCGTACCTCGCAACCCTACCGTGACACTCGAAACAGTCGACTAAAAACGCCAACCATCGAAGTCCCCTAACGACTTGTCATTTCAAAACTCCTGATGTCAATAATACATGGCCACCGGGTCCCGCATTATCAGGTCGATGGCCTGATCGGCGGATTCGGCGGCTTCCGGAAAAATGGCCCGCAGATTTCGAATGTGCCGCAGGTTGTCGGCTGTCCTGAGGATGAGAGAGGCGAATATGCCTTCTTCTATTTCGGCTATGGCGAGGGTTTTCTCCCAGGATTCTTCGGTGGCCCAGGCATAGACTGCTGCGGCCGGCCGCAGAAAGAGGGGGCGCGCCGGAAAGCCCCGGGAAATCATATCCCGGGCGAAAGGGGCCAGGGACTCGCGCAGTTTGAGAAAAGCTTTTAGAAGCGGCTGCGACAGGGCCGATTTTTCGAACCGGTCGTCGGATTCCCTTTCGAACACAAACGAGGCCGTGAGTGCCGCCATCAGGGCCGGATCCCGGTGCGGAAAGGCGTCTTGGCGAAAACCTTCGGCGATCAGCAGCGGCTGGTCGACCCGCAGTTGCGAGGTCCACCGGCCGTCTTCCGTTAATCCTCCGTCCGGGTCGACATAAGCGTGATCCTTCAGGAATGCCAGGTGGCGCAGGAAATCCTGCCAGAGCAAATTCGTGTCACTTCGTCGTTGTTTGCGCGCAGAACGTCCCGCGGTTGTGTGCTTGAGCAGATAGGTGGCAAACGAGCGCTGCAAGAGGTCTTCGACCTGCTGCGGAGCGTGCGACAGGAGCAGGTTGAGCACCATTGAAAAGTTGATTTTGATCTGACTGGCCACATCGGACGGAGGGGCCTCTATCAGCCGGGCCGCCAGGCGGACATCCATGTATTTTCCAGGAACCGCCACGCAGAAGCCGATTTTGTCCATGCCGCGCCGACCGGCTCTGCCGGTCATCTGGTGAAACTCGGTGGGGGTCAGTGGGGCGAAATCGAGGCCGTTGAAGCGGTCGGAGTTGAAGAAGACCACCGTTCGGGCCGGAAAGTTGACACCGGCTGCCACTGTGCTGGTGGCAAAAACTGCATCGAGCAGCCCCGCGGACATCAGGGTTTCCAACACCAGTTTCCAGGCCGGCAGCTGGCCGCTGTGGTGGGAACCGACCGCCGGGTGTTCCAGATACCAGCGCTGGCGGTGGCGGGCGATGTGTGGGCTGTCGGCCACCAGTTCGTGTATCCGGCGACTGAGTGTGTCCCGGCGATCGCCGTTTTGCGGATTGTATTTCCGGCAAAGTTCGAGCGCCCTGTCGCAGTCGGCCCGGGATTTTAGAAAGAAGATGGCCGGAAGCAGATCATATTTTTTCAGCACCCCGAGCATTTCACCGAAAGGCGGCAGCCGGCCCGGCGGAGCGATGAGCGGCTGTCGCCGGGTGTTCACGAACTCTTTCACCTTCCGGTAAAGCGTGGGCTTGCCGCCGGCGTCGGCCGGTGTTACGAAGGGCAGCAGGGTTCCCGAAGGATGAAAAAAGAGCGGATAGAGCGGTACCGGGCGCCGGGTTTCGGCCACGACGGCGCACCTTCTGCCGCGCATGCCGGCCAGCCAGTCCGCAATCCGGTCGGCGTTGCCGATGGTGGCCGAGAGCAGCAGCAGGGGGATGCGGGCCGGGAGATAGATCATGATCTCTTCCCACACCACACCCCGATCCGGATCACCCAGGAAATGGGCTTCGTCCAGGATCACCAGGTCGGTCTTTAGGCTTTCGCCCAGGTGCATGGCATCGTAGAGATGGTTGCGCAGGATTTCGGTCGTCCCGACAATCACCGGGGCTTCCGGATTTTCCTTGCGGTCTCCGGTCAGGATTCCAACCTGGTCGGCACCGAAGATCCCCGAGAACTCGGCGTATTTGGCATTGGAGAGGGCTTTGAGAGGGGAAGCGTACCAGGCGCTGCCCCCTTTTTTGCGCAGGTGCGTGATGGCCTGCAGCGCAATCCATGTTTTCCCGGCGCCGGTCGGTGCCGTGACAAGGCAATCCGAGCGCTTGACGGCGGCGACGGCCGCGAGTTGATACGGGTCGGGTTTGAACGCTTTGGGCCCCGGTACGCCGATGCCGGCAAAGACCCTTTTGAGCTTGGCATCGGCCCCGGCCTTCAGACGATGCACCCGCTGCTTTTCGAATGATTTATGCGGTTGGTGCGGGGCCGGGCGACGCCGGCGTCGGGGATATTCGGATCGTCTGGCCATCAGAGTCGGGAGATCATCTCCTTGACCACGGCGATAGCGGTCGAATCGACATCGAAGGGCGATTTGCCCTGCAGGTCGGCTTCGATCAGGGCATCGTCAAAAGGCAGGAAACCGAGGAATTCGAAACCGTTGAGATGTTCCTTGAGAAAGGCTTCGTCCTTGGGGCCGCGGATCTTGTTGCCTACCACGGCGATGGTCTTCAACTTGATTTCGGATGCCAGATGCCTGATGTGGCCGGCCGTATCGATGCTGCGGCGGCCGGGTTCGACCACTACGATGAGCTTGTCCACGGCCTTGGCCGTGGCGCGGCCAAGGTGTTCGATGCCGGCCTCCATGTCCATGACCACGACCTCGTCGCGCTGCAAAACCA
>JBDNAO010000535.1:0-10172 GCA_039768375.1 Desulfobacterales bacterium
CACCAACACAGATCCCGATATGCATCGGCGGATGTGCCTTGTAGACGAACCAAAATCCCGCGCAATCTTGTGTAATTATTTCTTGCCGAGACCCTAAGGCTCGCTCAAATATTTAGTTTCCGTCCATAAATGGCCTTTTTCCGCCATTTCGGCGTCAATCGAACGACCACCCGCAAAGCGGATGGCTTGGATTTCGGCCGTAGGCCGGAAAAACAATAGCACGTAAGTGCTTTAATCGTTGCGGTTGTAACCGGGTGCATAACACCCGGTTTGAAAACAACCAATCAAATGATACGAGCAGGGGCGGCCGGAGCCGTTCGTAAGCCGAATTCTGTTCCCCCAGTCGGTTGCCCGGCAGAGGGCGACGATCATTCATCTGTGGGTGCCGATTGCCCGACACCTCTTGCGACCTACCCGGGAGCTTGGGCGGGCCGCCCTCGAACGCTCCCCTATTTGGTCTTGCACCGGGTGGGGTTTACCGAGCTTCCCCGGTCACCCGAGGAACTGGTGCGCTCTTACCGCACCGTTTCACCCTTACCCCACACCAAGGTTTCACTCAGCGCGGGGCGGTTTACTTTCTGTTGCACTTTCCTTCGCGTTGCCGCGACTCCAGGTTATGGAGCACCCTGCCCTGTGGTGTTCGGACTTTCCTCCGGACGAATATGTCATCCGGCGATCGTCTGAACGACTCCGGCCGCCCCGTTTCTTAACAATCTTCTGCAGATATTAACTGATTTCCAACCAAATGCAAGTATTGGAACGCAAATACGCGACCGTATTTGCGAATCGAGGCACTAAATGGCAGCACCTTCAACAGGTCCGTTATGGATGAATACGGGTTATTCGGTCGCGGGATATATCAACCGTTCGCAGTGGGGGCAAACCAGTAACTTGTCGAAATGCAGCAAGTCGTGGAACATTTGGGGAGGCAAATTGACGTGGCAACCCAGACAAACGGCGTTTTTGACAACCGCAATCGCTACGCCGCCGCTGTTTTGCTTTACGGTTTCATAGATTTTCAACAAATCCGGTTCAATAACGGCAATAATCTTGGCGCGGGCGTCGTTCAGACAGTCGAGCTGCTTTTGCGCAGACAAAGCGCTCTGGCGGATTTGTTCTTTTTCTTCTTCGATTTCCCGGGAGAAGAGCTTCACCTCATCCTTTTTGGTCGCAACCGACACCGCCACCTGGTCCATTTCATCCAGATTCGCTAACATCCGGTCTTCGACAGCCGACAAGGATCCCTTCAAATCGTCGATCTCCTTCAACGACGACTGATATTCTTTGTTGGTCTTGACCGACCGCAGCTTTTCCTCGCTTTTAACAATCCGGGCTTGAATCACCTTCGCATCCGCTTCCTGAACACGATAGGCCTGCTGGATTTCGGACAAACGGCCGGCTTCTAAGGTCACTGCCCCTTCGGATGCCTTGAGCCTGTCGTCAAGGTCGGTCAAGAGCCGGGGGAAATCGGCGAGCCGCGCCTGAACAGACGCCGATTCGATTTCAACTTCCTGAAGTTTAACCAAGTTGTCGAATTTTTTCTTGAGTTCCTCGTCCATGCGCACGTCCGAAAGCGGCTAAATCTTTGGGGTTAAAGATTAAAAAACGGCTCTTTTTCCAGCCTGCAGGCGCTGATGGTGGCATCGAATCCAGCAGCGACGGCGGATTCTTGCAGGCGCTCGGTCAAGGCGGCGATAATAATGTGCTCTGATGCAAAATGCCCGACATCAATTAAACCGCGCCGGGCGGCCTCGGTATCGCGGGCATCATGATATCGCAGGTCGCCACTGATGAAAACGTCGGCCGTGGATTTCAGAAAGGCTCGCACGAGGCTCGCCCCACTGCCGGTGCAAACCGCCACCCGCTTTACCGACAGGCCCGGATCGCCGACGACTCTGAGAGTTTCCACACCGAGAGACCGTTTCACCCTATGGGCCAGGGATCTGAGATCTGAGGATTCGGTCAGATCGCCAACCCGACCGATCCCAAATTTCGTTTCGGGCTGCGTGAGCGGATAGACGTCATAGGCCATGGTCTCATAGGGATGATGCGATCGGAGGTGAGCGATGACCGGCAAAAGATCGTGCTGCTTGACCACGGTTTCGATTTTGACCTCGGCCACATCGTTAACACGGCCGCGATCGCCTGAAAACGGCTCGGCGTTTTGACCTGGTTTGAAGCTGCCTCTACCCGGGCTTCTAAAAGAACAGCAGCTGTAAGCACCAATTTCACCGGCGGGGCTTTCGAACAGCGCCGCTAACAGCCGCTGCTCGTATTCCTCCGGGACGAACACCACCAGTTTGACCAAACCGTCCGACCTCGTCGCCACGAGCGGTGCGAGGTTGGTCAAACCAAGTCGGCCAGCGAAGATGTCGTTCAATCCTCCGGTTACACTATCAAAATTGGTGTGGGCGGCATACACCGCCAATCGATTCTGAGCGGCATGAAGTATGCTTCGTCCGGTTGGCTCGGCAAAATCAACGGCCTTGAGCGGTCTGAAAATCAATGGGTGATGGGTGATCAGCAGGTCGACACCGTTCCGGCAGGCAGCCTCCACGACGAGCGGCAGAGGATCGAGTGCCACCCAGACCGTCTTGACGCTCCAGTCTCTGTGCCCCACCTGAAGACCAGCATTGTCCCAATCCTCCGCCAGTGAGACCGGAGCGAAGCTATCCATTATGTCGATAAAGTCGCCTACCGTGGCGGCCATGACCGTATCTCCCTCAATACCATCGACATCAAGTGGGGCGACTGCGGCGTCGAATCGTTTTGCGGCGCACCCGCACGCAACCAATCAAAAAGGCGCGGCCGACAAACAGCCCCGCCTCCTGCAACTTTACCCGGCTCATCCCTCCGGTGCATCTCGGTCTTAATCGATGACTTATTTCGGGCACCCGGCTGAAAGGCACTTTTTTTTGGCATGGGCCCACCTGGGATCGAACCAGGGACCGACCGGTTATGAGCCGGTGGCTCTGCCAGCTGAGCTATGGGCCCTTAGATATCTTGATGGCGCTAGCTTGTCCAGAAGCGCTGGCGAGGATGCAACACAATACCATAGCCGCAGTGGTTTTGACATCTCTGAATCACCGCCAATATCGAGTAAAACCAAGACGGCCGTCCCCAGGCGCCAAGATAACGGTTCTGGACGGACACTACTAACCTTGCATAACCTTTTTGTCAAGCAGAACCCAAAATCGCAAATGATGCGGTCGTTTTCTTTAGGGTCTCGGCGAGAAATAATGACACAAGATTTCGCAGGATTTTGGTTCGTCTACAAGGCACATCCGCCGGCGCATATCGGGATATGTGTTGGTGAATGTAACGCGGTAGACGCGCCAAAAAACAAGCAAGATGTGTCATTATTTCTTGCCGCGGCCCTTACTGCCGTGATTGATCAAATGGCTCAGGTTTCGATGAAATGCTTGAGTTTCCGACTGCGGGTCGGATGCCGCAGCTTTCGCAGGGCCTTGGCTTCGATCTGGCGGATGCGCTCACGGGTGACGGCGAAATCCTGCCCGACTTCCTCCAACGTATGATCCGCTTTTTCACCGATACCGAAACGCATGCGCAACACTTTTTCTTCCCGCGGTGTCAGAGTAGCGAGCACTTTGCGGGTTTGTTCGGCCAGATTTAGATTGATGGCGGCATCGGAGGGCAACATGAACTTTTTGTCTTCGATGAAATCTCCTAAATGGCTGTCCTCCTCCTCTCCGATAGGCGTTTCGAGTGAAATCGGCTCACGGGCGATTTTAAGGACTTTACGCACCTTCTCGAGCGGAATCTCCATTTTATCGGCAATCTCCTCCGGGCTCGGCTCGCGTCCCTGTTCCTGAACCAGATAACGGGAGGTGCGAATCAGCTTGTTGATCGTCTCGATCATGTGAACCGGGATACGAATGGTGCGCGCTTGATCGGCGATCGCCCGGGTGATGGCCTGACGAATCCACCAGGTGGCATACGTACTGAACTTGTATCCCCGGCGGTATTCGAATTTGTCGACCGCCTTCATCAGTCCGATGTTGCCTTCCTGAATCAGGTCGAGGAACTGCAACCCGCGGTTGGTGTACTTCTTGGCAATGCTGACCACCAGACGCAGATTGGCCCGGGTCAGTTCGCTTTTCGCCAGTTTGGCCCTCAGTCGCCCTTCTTCGACATTGGCCATCACCCGTTTCAGGGTTCTGTTCTTGGTTTTCAGCGCCTTCTTTCTCTCCTGAATGGCCGACTCGATGTTGACGATTTCAGCAAACAGGTCAGTCAGTTCCTCTTTTTTGATGCTGCAGGATTGCCCGGCCCATTTTGCGAAGTGGGTTTTGGAATTCAGGTTCTTGCGGACTTCTCCCAGCGGGGCGTTCACTGCGCCGGCACGTCGGATCAGATTCTGGCTCATGCGATTGAACCAGTCGATCTGATCTATGATCATCTGCTCGATTTCATCGATGATGCCGCCTTCGAGGCGCCACTCTTTCAACAGTTCAAAGATCCTGGTATTGCGTCTTCTAATGGCCCGTCGCACGCGCCGGCTTTCATCCGGCTTCAACTGCTCTGAAAAGAGTCTTTCGCGGAAGGCGTTGTTTTCGACGTGAATTTCCCTTATCGACCGAATCGTGTTCAAAAACTTTTCAGTTTGTACAAACTCGTCAACGTAGGTATCACCTTCATCGATGTCCCTAAGAACATATTTGGGTCGCAGTTCCGTCTTTTCGATCCGGTCGCCAAGCTCGAGGATCGATTCAACTCCGGTGGTCGTATCGAGCAAGGCTCGCAGCACTTCCTGTTCTCCGGCCTCGATTTTCTTTGCTATCTCTACTTCCCCTTCCCGGCTCAAGAGCGTGACCATGCCCATTTCGCGCAGATACATTTTTACCGGGTCGGTAACCGCGCCAAAATCGTTTACGGCACGCTGGCGCTCCTTGATTTTTGCCTGCTTGAGTTTCTTGGCCTGCTCGGATTTTCGAGCGCTTTTTTCGTCCAGAATATCGATCTCGTGGTCATCGAAAAGAATCAGGGTCTCTTCGATCTGCTCGGCGGAAAGCATGTCTTCGGGAAGAACCTCGTTGATCTCGTCATAGGTGAGATACCCCTGTTTGGTGCCCTTTGAAATCAGGTCCTTCAATGCTTTTTTGCTAATCTGAACACCTTCGTTGCTTTTATCGGCGGTCTTGTCGTTCAAAATCTTGTCGCTGGCCGTCTTGGCCTGTGGTTTTCCGGACGATTTCTCATCGATTTTTTTCTGATCGCGTTTTTTTGCATTTACCCGTAATTTAGCGGATTTACTAGTCATTAACGTTTGCCTCCCGCGGATGTCACCGGTTTAATACAAGAGCTTTATTATCTATCGAGCAAGGCCATTTTCCGCTTTTCACGCTTGACCGCCAGTTTCTGCTTTTCGCTCAGTAATTGTTCAAGCAGCTTGTCGTCCTTGTTGCGCTCGGCTTCTTTGATCCGGTGTTCGATATCCTGTTGACTTCGGCGCTTGCGCGCCGTTTCGACAAAATGTAAAATCTGTTTTTCACACCCCTCGATCGTCCAACCCTCTGCGTTCATGGCCACGTCGGCAACAATCCGCCGATCCTCATCGGTCGTCAGACCCGCCATGATGTCGGCCAGCAACTGGTCTTCCGCCGGTCCGGCCGGCGAGCCGTCTGCCGATGCAGGCTTGCCCGCACGGTTGTGAGCGTCGAGAATTACATGGCCGATCCGAGCTAAAGACTGATTTTCAAACAATGCCAGAGCTTCGAGGCTATCGATGATGTGACAGGATTGCGGCACCTGCAGCATCATGGCAATGATCTGTTTTTCGACCCGGTCGCCATACCGCATCGCGTGCTCGGCGGTGGCGGAATCATTTCCGGCATCCTGCGGAGAGCCTGATTCCGGGCCGCGTCGTCGGTGCTGTTCCAGTAATGTTTGCCTGGCAGCCCCCTGACGCAGTTTTTCCAGCAAGGCACGTTCGTCTATTTCCAGTCGTTCGGCCACCATTCTGACATACAAGGACCTGGCAACCGCGTCGGAAACAGTTGTCAGCGGCTGCTGGAGTTCGCTCACGACCCTTACCTTACCCTCAACAGAGAGGCCGTTTCGTTTAACGGCGGTCTCGAGCAAAAACGGGATGATGTCCAAGGCTCCGCTAGCCGCAGCATGAAACGCTTCCGCGCCGTGTTCGAAAATAAAGTTGTCCGGGTCGTAACCGGAATCCAAAACTAAAATTTGTGCACTGACGTATTCTTTGTCAAACACCTCGACGCTGCGTCGGGCGGCCTTGATGCCGGCTTCATCGGAGTCATAGACCAGAACGGCCTTTCCTTTCTCGCCAAGATACCCGCGCAGCATCCGGACATGCTCGGCGGTCAAGGATGTGCCCAGCGTCGCTACCGTGTTGACAAACCCGTGTTGATGCAGCGCAATCGCATCGAAGTATCCCTCGACGATGTAAACCGACTCGGTTTCCCGACAACGGGCTTTGGCCAGGTGGAGGCCGTAGAGTGAGCGGCTTTTGTTGTAAACCGGTGTTTCCGGAGAATTGAGATACTTGGGCAGTGCATCGTCCATGACTCTGCCGCCGAACCCGATGACTTGCCGATTCAAATCGAAGATCGGAAACACGATTCGGTCGCGGAATCGATCATAGAAGCCGCCGCTGTTCTTCCTTGGAACGACCAAGCCACTTTTCTCGATCACCGATGAGGGCAGGTGTTGCCCAAGCAGGTGCTTTAGGAGATTGTCCCAACCCTGGGGCGCATAGCCGATGTGGAAACCGTCGATCGTTGTTTGTGTCAGTGACCGTTTCGCGAGGTACTCTCTCGCCTTGCCGCCCGCCGGACTGACACGCAGGTTCTGTTGAAAAAGGTCCATTGCCAGGCGATTGGCAGCCAGCACCTGCTCTTTTTCGTCCAGGCGGCGCTTCTGACCGGGGCTCATATGTCTGTCCGGCAGGACGATTCCGTAACGGCGAGCCAAATGTTTGGCGGCCTCAGGAAACGTTAACCCTTCCTGCTTCATGACAAACGAGAAAACGTTCCCCCCTTCACCACACCCAAAGCAATAAAAAATCTGTTTATCGGGACTGACGGTAAACGAGGGGGTCTTTTCGGAGTGAAAGGGGCAGAGGCCAAGGTAGTTTTTTCCGCCCTTTTTCAATAGCACCTCACCGGAGATAACATCCACGATGTCGGCGGCATTTCGAATTTCGGCGATTTTTTCTTCCGGGATGAAACTGGTCAAGAAGAGCACCCTCCACTTTTCTGGAACATGGGAAATCGTCCTGCAATGGAGGTGATTAAACGGAATGAAGCTCAGCGAAAATTATTAAAGTTGCCGGAATTCAAATACGGTTAAACCGTCGATGCCCGGCTCCATCAGTGTCGTGGTGATGTTTGAACACCATGCACCCCAACCATAAAGTCAAATGAATTAGCAGACTAAGGTATTTTATCAAACGGACGTTGTCAAGTATTTTTTAAAGAAACCGGTCATTCCTCCTGCCGTTGGGCGAGATAGGCGCTGTCGATGGCCTGTTTCAGATCCAGCGTACCGGCATAAAGGGCCCGGCCGACAATCACGCCGCACACGCCAATCGCCCCCAGCGGCAGAAGTTTGCGAATATCCGCCAGCGAGGAAATCCCGCCGGAAGCCACCACCGGAATCGAAACCGACTGCGCCAGTCGACGCGTTTCTTCGATGTTCACTCCGGTTTGCATTCCGTCCCGATGAATGTCGGTGAAGTTGATGGCAGCCACCGGACAATCTTCGAATCGACGCGCCAGATCGATTGCTTGGATCCGCGTGGTCTCGGTCCATCCCTCGACGGCCACCATCCCATTGCGGGCATCGATGCCCAAAACAATGCGATCGGGAAACCGGTTGCAGATAGCCCTGACCCGATCCGGATCCCTGACCGCCGCCGTGCCGATGACCACCCTTGCAACGCCGGCATCCAGATAATTCTGGATCGTCTGTTCATCTCGGATTCCACCACCGATTTGTACCGCAACGTCGACGCTGTCGAGAATAGCGCGGATGGCGACCGTGTTGCGTGGGCCTTTTTCGAAGGCGCCGTCTAGATCGACCACATGGATCAGCTGCGCGCCTGCCTCGACCCAGCGACGGGCCATGGCCGCCGGGTCATCGGAAAAAACGGTGGCGTCGTCCTTGCGTCCCTGTAGAAGGCGCACGCACTGGCCGGATTGAATGTCGATTGCCGGTATGATGATCATGATGGATTCAGGCCAACGTGGAAGTATTCGGATGCCGACGCAAGAAGGACCGGCGCAAAGGACCCGGATTTCACTGAAAAAAACAGGCTTGGCCTATACAGCGGCGGCCACAAACCTGAAGTGCCGACAAGAACTGGACTATCTGCGAAACCATTCATCATTGCTTGGGAAATTTATCGAGCAGCTCGGTCAGACCGGCTTCCGCCATTTCATCGGCTGACACCCAGCGTCCTCTTCTTTGCCAGAAAATCGCCATATTAAAAACGTTTTCGCTCAACGCCTGCTGGGTTTCATCGACATAGCCGAACCAGACATCCGCGCCGTCCGCCGACCGGATCAAGTGAATGCTGAAGGCCACTGATGCCGGCCGCGATGCGGCGAACGGGGTGCCGACCCGCTCTTCATAGCGGTAGAGGTAACCGGTCAAAACGGCATCCGCATTACTGGACCGCCCGGCCTGGGCCACCAGTTTCCGCTCCGTGAGCATACCCGTGCTGGAGGCCTGTTCGCTGTGGTCAAACGACCGGCCGTGAGTGATCAACGCGGCGGTGGACTGCTGCCCGAGTATGCCGACCAATCGCTCGCTCAACCAGTCAACCGTATTCGGCGGCACCGGACCGGCTTCAAAAAAATAGTCGCACAATGGGCATTTTATCAGCCCTGTTTCGCCGTAAATTTTGGCCAGGTCGTCAAACGGCAGAACCAATATCGATTTGATACCGGCGGCCGAACCGACCCTGACGGTCTTGACGCCGGTCGTGCTGCAACCGGTTGCGATGAGCACAAAGAGGCCGAGCAGCACAAACCCAACCCGGCGACAACTAAAAGGCAGTTTCATGAATGTCAACCTGTCGGATTTAGAGCGAACCTTTCGAGGAGCGAACGCCTTTGATCCGCTCATCGAAGGTGGTGGCTTCGTCCAAGGCCCTGCCGGTGGCCTTGAACATCGACTCGATCACGTGGTGCGGGTTTTCGCCATAGTGAACATTGACGTGCAGGTTCATGCCACAGCGGTTGGCGAAAGCCCTGAAGAACTCTTTGGCCAGGGAAATGTCGAATTGAACACCGCTACCCGCCAAACCGGCGCAATTGTAAACCAGAAAGGGCCGGTTCGAGAGATCGACGCTGACACTCGTCAGGGCCTCGTCCATCGGTGTGACCGCATGTCCGTAACGCTTTATTCCCAACCGTTCCCCGAGTGCCTGCCGGAAAACGTCACCCAACACCAAGCCGACATCTTCTACAGTATGGTGATGATCGACGTCCAGATCTCCGCTGGCCGCCACCGTGAGATTAAAAAAACCGTGCACCGCGAAAAGGGTCAACATATGATCAAAAAACGGGATGCCGGTCGATATGTCACCGCTGCCGCTGCCGTCGAGGTCTATTTTAATTTGGATCTGGGTCTCTTTCGTGGTGCGGGTCGCTTCGGATGATCGCGTCATGTTTTTTGGCATACCATTTTTCCGGGTAAAAAACCGCGAAATCAAAGAAATCGTTTAAATTACTATTAATAATTACATTAGATCCTTACCCCAAGTCAAGCATCAATTCTTGCCCACCGGTTCACCAAAGCGATCTTCCGGCTTCACGCCGAAAGAAACCTCATTGACTGTCGGCAACAAGATGGTGTCAGCCAGCCTTGATCTGCCGGTCATTTTGGAATATAAACGGATCCAAGAGAGGCTGCAGAATTTTGTAATTCAGCAAAATGCATGCGCCCCCTTTTCAAAAAACCTCCGAGACCGATGGTCAATGCGACAGCACAAAACCCTATCTAATCAAGACTATCTGAGCTGCCCCCGTTACAAGGGCCGTCACAAAAAGCACGTTGCCGTGTGCGCGCGGTGCAACTGGAACAATGGTTGCCCTGCATACCGCCGCTACCGTCAACCGGAACTGCCTTTTGGAGTACCGGCGGAAGCGGCCGCCCGGCATAATCGACTTCCCGAGGACTGA
>JBDNAO010000536.1:0-2919 GCA_039768375.1 Desulfobacterales bacterium
GCCGGCGCATATCGGGATATGTGTTGGTGGATGTAACGCGGTAGACGGGCCAAAAAACAATCAAGATGTGTAATTATTTCTTGCCGCGGCCCTTAAAGCACTTGCAAGCCACTAAACGCTGAGCGATCTGAGCCGCGGTTATGACAAAAAAAGAACTATTACAAGTTAACGACCATGCCTGTCAAGGCAGTTCTCGTGAACGAAATGGACGGAAATTAATTTAATTGTCCGATATCAGGAGACCGTCTGAGATCTGCAAGACCCGGCCGGCGAATGCAGCACACTCCGGGCTGTGGGTGACCATGACGATTGTCATTCCACCGCCGTTGAGCTGCCGCAGCAGATCCATGATTTCCCGGCTGGTCCTGGTGTCAAGGTTTCCGGTGGGTTCATCGGCCAGCAGAATCGGCGGCTCGTTTACGATGGCCCGGGCAATGGCGACCCTTTCTTTCTCACCGCCGGAGATTTGATTCGGCAGACGATGGCTCTTGCTTTGGAGACTGACGGCGGCCAGGGCGGACTCGGCCATCAGCCGCTTTTTTTTACCGGAGGCTTTGACGATCGCTAGCGGCAGCATGACGTTTTCGATAACCGTGAGGTAGGGCACCAGATGAAAGCCCTGAAAAACGAATCCGAGAAACTCCCGACGGAAATCGGCGCGCTTTTCGGACTTCAGACGGTAGATGTCGATGTCGTCCACCACGAAACAGCCTGAAGTGGGCGCGTTCATCGCTCCCATAACCGACAGGAGAGTTGATTTGCCGGATCCCGACACCCCCATGATGCCGACAAATTCCCCTGAAGCGATGGTGAAATTCATATCGGAAATGGCCGTGACGGTCGCTTCGCCACTGCCGTATTTTTTGACGAGATTACTGGCTTCGATGTAACTCATGTTTGTCTCCCACGATATAAGTTTCACAGGGCTCTGAGTGCGTCGTTGGGGTCCATGCGCGCGGCCATCAATGCCGGGTAAGCACTCGATGCCAGGCCGATGACCAGCGCCAGCCCGAATGAAAAGGCGGCCAGTTCTGGACTGACATTCAGGTGGACCATGCGATCTTCGATAAACAGCCGCAGCCCCACCGATGTGGCGGCAAAGCCGGCCGCATAGCCTATCAATCCCGCGAGCACCGAGACGATACCGGCTTCCAGGAATACGATCCGCATAACATGGCTTTTGCGAAAACCGATCGCCCGAAAGATGCCGATCTCCTCGGTACGTTCCCGGACGCTGCCCATCATGGTCACCAGAACCACCAGGGCGCCGATCAGGATGACCACTCCCGAAACTCCGTAGCTGAACTTTCTGAACTGGGCCAGGGTTTCCATGCGGCCTTTTACCACCTGTTGAATCGCCATGACTTTGGCGCCTGGCAACACTTCGGAGATCTGGCGCACCATATCGTCGATGGGACAATTCTGGCAAAGTGCCGCGACCTCGGCCATCGATACCCGGCCGCTTTTTTCCAATATTTCTTGGGCGGTGGCCATGGTGGTGAAGAGCAGCTGGTCGTCCTGGCTGCCGGTCGGACGCAGAACGCCCGACACGAGCAGCTGTCGTCCCTTGATAACGACCGGGCTGCCGGTGCGCAGGTTCAAAACGCGTGCCGCCTCGGCTCCCAGTAGGACACCTTCGGTCTCGGGAAAGGCGCCGTCGACGACCCACCAGGGTTTAAGGATCCCGGCAGTTTTGAAATCAACGCCCGAGAGCAGGACCCGATGGGTGTCGATGTTAACGACGCCCAGGACCAGCGGTCCCAGCGCGGCGATGTTGCGGTAATTCTTAATTGAGTTCAAGCGGGCCAGGTCTGTCTCGCGGATTTCCTCCATTTCAAAGGAAACCCCGCCCAGCGAGAGACCGCCGTAAGTGAGCGGCAGACTCTCGGCGTGGGGAACGATCAGGATATTGGCGCCGTACTTTTCGAGTTTGTGGTTGATGTCGCCGGTCATGGCCTCGACGAAGCTGATGACGGCAACGACCGTGGCGATGCCGATGGCGAGTCCCGCCAGCACAAATGCGGCCTTGCCCTTGCGGCGCATCAGGTTACGGACAGCGATGTGTTTCAGCGTCATGACTGTGCCTTTCCGGTAAAATCAAAATACTGTTTTCCTTTCAGAATATCCTGTGCCAGAATCACGACTTGTTCGCCTTGAAGAGATCGATTGAGGGGTGCCGGGTTGCAGCCGCCCTGAACCTCGTTGACCAGCACCGAAGCGAACCGGCGGCCGCAATTACGGCAGACCATGACGTCGCCGTCCTGATAGTAGCCTTTACCAGCCTTCCAGCAGACATCACAAGCGTCGAAAGCAGCGCGGATGACACCGTCCGAGCTTTTGAGAATGAAATAACGGATGGTAAGATTCTCGTGCTTGAGCTCGAAATGACGGGCGCGACCATCGGCAAACAGGCTTACCGGGTAGCTCACTTGATCACCGACCGTTTCCGTCGACACTTTAGCTTCGACTGAGACCGCGTTGCCGCCGCCCGAATTTAACATCAGATAAACCCCGGCGCCTGCGATAACCACGGCGCAAAGAACGAGTATCAACGGCAAGCGGCTTTTTTTGTCATTTCCAATAACGGCCGCTTTTTTGGCGGCGCGGACATCCGATTTGCTCTTTGCTTTTTTGCTCATTTTTAATCCTCCCGGTCCTGTTTGAAGGCAGGTCCCGATTTAATAACTTAAATTGATTGAAAAAAACCTCGGCTGGGGTTCCGCCTGAATTTGCGTAAGATGACGCATTTGTAGGTCGGAGACCCATCAGTGTCTCTATTAATTCCGAGTATTGACATCACAGGTCAACTCGGTCGCTGATTGTAGGGAAGTGAGAATGGATGGCTTAGCGCGAAAGCCCCGTTTCCGGATAGATGTTTTCTAACACAGAAAGGTCAGGGTGGTGAGATAGATGGGTACC
>JBDNAO010000117.1:0-13931 GCA_039768375.1 Desulfobacterales bacterium
CAAGGGCAATTTCCGGCCGGTTCGATGGGGCCCAAGATCGAGGCCGCCATGCAGTTCGTCGAGCACCGGGGCAAACGGGCTGTGATCTGCTCCATCGCAGACATTGAAGCGGCCGTGCGGGGCAAGGCGGGAACGCAGATCGTTAAGTAGTTTCCGTCCATAAATGGCCCTTTTACGCAATTTCGGCGTCAATCGGCGGGATCACTTGTGCGGCGTACACGAGTACGCCTCCGCGCAATCCCTTGATTTCCTTGAACTTACAGAAAATTGCTCATTTCTGGATCGGAAACTTATTTGTGCCATTTATGAAACCGCGGATAGGCACTAAGTATCAGGCTTTACGTGCAGCGCTTGCTGAGGCCCCGTTCGACGGTCACCACGAAATCCTGGACGTTGGTCAGAATCGATCGGGCCGTCAGCGAACCCCGGTCGGCCAGCTTGCTGACCGCAAACTCGGACATGTCGACCGTATAAAAATAGACCGGCCGGACCACGCCGCCCGACACCGTGTAGGAAGGCGTCATGTTGCCGGTGGCGATGGAGTGCAGTTGGGTCGCCAGGCAGACAATAGTGGTGGCCTTGCGGGTCAAATTCCGCATCCGGTCCTGGGCCCGGTAGACATCGGCGATCACTTCGGGCATGGGACCGTCGTCGCGGATGGAGCCTGCCAGCGCGTACGGGATCTTTTTCCGGATCACGGCGCGCATGACCCCGTCTTTGATGGTGCCTTCGGCAACGGCGGTTTCGATCGAACCGATGCCGCGAATTTTGTTGAGCGCGTCTAAATGCCGGTAATGTCCCAATGCCACCGTCCGTTTCGCGTAGAGTTCCTGTCCCAGCGCCGTTCCGAATAGGGCCCCTTCCAGATCGTGGGTAGCCAAGGCGTTGCCGGCCATTAGCCCGTGCACGAATCCGTTATCGATCAGCTTGCCGAATGCCTGGCGCGAATCGTGATCGAAGACGACGGCCGGGCCCAGAACCCACAGGATGAACCCGTGCTCGTGCTCGTGTCCCAGAAGATCGTAGAGTTCGTCGTAATCGATTGAAAAAGAGGTCTCGCGGGTCAAGTGCGAGCGAAAGGCGAACTTCTCCTTGACGTGCGGTGGAAACTCGAAGGCTTCGGTGTGGACGTAAATACCGTCTTCGCCGTTTTCCCGTCGGCCGCAGGCGACTTGGTCCCCGGGCTTGAGGTTCCTGAATTCGGTCACCTGCAACCGGTCGTCTTCCGTGCGAACCACGACGCAGTCCATGCGTGACTCTTCAAGAAGTCGCCATTCTGCAGTGCGCAGGTGGAAGTATTCCGGATAGACCGAGGTGGCATGATAATCATCTGGCGCCACGCCGGGTGTCGCCACCGGTTTGAAAACCACGGTGGGTGAACTCTTGAAAGGCTCCAGATCCGGCGACTTGTAGGAAGGAAGAACAAATGCTATGACACACCTCCGTGGTTTCGGCTGTCGTAAAAATGGGGGACCGTCAAGATACCGCTGATAGCGGCATCCCTTTTTCATTCTTAGATCATTCGCTCAAGATGATCAAGCCATCGTTTCCGCGGGACCTTCTCTCGGCCACACCGGGATATCGACAACCGGACAGTCTTTTCGGCGATATAGCGCCATTCGACGCCGAGTCGCCTCTTTTACGAGCTGGAATCACGGCGGCGCCCCCAAAAAAAGGAATGGACCATGATGCCCATCGAGCAGTTCCGGCAGGCAGCCGCCCTGATCGAAGACAAAATCCTCAAGACGCCCCTGGTCAATTCACCGGCCCTCAGCCGTATGTTCGGCGGTGAGATTTACCTCAAACTCGAGAATCTGCAGAAGACCGGATCGTTCAAAATTCGCGGAGCCACGTTCAAACTGCTCAAATGCATGGATGACATCGGTCCCGGGGGGGTTGTAGCGGCTTCCGCCGGCAACCATGCCCAGGGAGTGGCCCTGGCAGCCAGGCAGCTCGGCATACCGGCAACCATCGTCATGCCGGAGTGGGTGTCCATCTCGAAGGAAGAGGCCACCCGCATGTATGGCGGTCAAGTGGTCATCTCCGGCCAGAGTATCGGGGAGTGTCTGGATGAAGCGCAGCGTCTCTCCCGCAAGGGCCGTCTTTTTATCCACCCATTTGACGACGCGGACGTCATCACCGGACAGGGAACCGTGGGTCTCGAAATTTTCGACGATATGCCGGATACGGACGTCGTCGTGGTGCCGGTGGGCGGCGGCGGTCTGATATCCGGCATCGCCGCGGTGGCCAAGGCGATGGCCCCCGATACACAAGTCATTGGGGTCCAGACGGCGGGTTGTCCTTCGGCCTATGATGCGGTCATGAAAGGCCGCATCACCCAGGTCGACGGCAAATCGTCCATCGCCGACGGCATCAGCGTCAGAAAAGTGGGACAACTGACGTTCGACATCATTCAGAAATGCGTCGACGAGCTGGTACTGGTCGAAGAGGAACAGATCGCGGCCGCCATACTGATGCTGCTGGAACGGGAGAAGATTCTGGCCGAAGGTGCCGGAGCGGCCCCCCTGGCGGCGGTAATGAACGGTGCCGTGGGGGTTCCCCAAGGCGGAAAGACCGTGCTGGTGGTCAGCGGCGGCAATGTCGACAGCCCGCTCCTGGGCCGTATCATCAGCCAGGGTCTCAACAAGAGCGGCCGGGTGATGCGTATCAGGGTCAGGATGGCGGATGTTCCGGGCTCTTTGGCCCGGCTCCTGACCCTGGTTGCGAATTTGAAGGCCAACGTGCTGCACATCTACCACGACCGCAATGTCAGAGGCATTCCCCTTTACGTGACCCACGTCGAACTGGAACTCGAAACCCGCGGCCCGGCCCATGTCAAAGAGATCGGGACGGCCCTCACCCAAGCCGGTTATGATTTCAAACCCCGTTGATTATGCCAAATAACAAAATACAAGCACCAAAATACAAATAAATTCCAAATGACAATATCCAAAGATTGCCTTCATCCCTCAACCCAAAACAATGAACCCGGAACCGGAAACCTTGTGTGCGTTCAATTTCGTCGTTCAAGGCAGTCGAGACGCTTCAAAGATGACACGACACTAAGGATGTGACCCAAATTCTATTTTCGTATTAAACCCTCATTGCCCTGGGCCGCCACGGGGCATGAAAATTTTGGGTTCTTCCGTTTCAGCGTCCTGTCATGCCCCCGATGGGAGCCGGCTGCGGCTTCGGTTGAAGCAGGCGCAGCTGTTTGAGGCGATTAGCGGACCTTGCCCCATCGCCTGCGAACACAAACGCTGAACGCTTCCTATGCTTTCAACCGGTAGCGACCTTTTTTTCAAAACCGGGCCGGCGATGGGGTTAGATCCGCTTGACGCCGAGTTCTGCGCCGTATGAAACCGAAGCGGCAGCCGGCGGTGCACTGCACCCCGTGTGCTGGAAAAAAAGTACGCAAAGCCTAATATAGCCAGGTGTTATTTTCATGGAAACCTGCACCGAGCAGCGCCGGCCGTAAAAAGACCACGGCGCCCTCTTATCTCTATTTTTGTCTCCGCTTGCGTGTTGAACCTCTAAACGTCACTCAGCCGCAGAACGGCATCGATTTCTGTCACGATCGAGCGACTGAGCAGTTCACTGCCGTCGGGGTCGACCCCGTCGACCAACCGCCTGAAAGTCCGGTCGAGCAGGTTCCGGCCGCTGGCGAACCGCACGATGACTTGAAATAGTACGAAGGAGAGCAGCCACACCATCAGGACACTGACCGCCGCGTGCAAAAAGTATCCGGATGAAAGGGTCGACTGCAGCAGAAAACTCTTGACGCTCTGAAAGGCAAAGAGTCCCATGACCGCAAGGGTCGGCAGGTTGAAGACCAGTTGTAGAAAAAAGCCCGACACGGAAGCGGCTCTTTGCTCCATCACCGCCTCCATTTTGGATTTCCATGAAGTCGACAGGTGCTGTTGCAGCGCCTTTTCGTCCGGCAGAACAGCGGCGGCGTCCCGTACCCCGCTATTGAATCCCAAAGCAATCAATTTATCAGCGATATCCGGCCAGGTCTGCTGAAGCGTGAAACGGTATTTGAGCATTACCGGCGCCATTTCTCCGCCGGTGGCGGCCTCTTCGACCGCGCTGCGGGTTTTACGGTAGCGCACCAGGGAGGAAACGAGCCCCCAGAGTTGAAGCACCGGGTTGCCGAAGCGCAGCGTGGCCACCACCCCGGCACCGGCCATGAGAAACCGGGCCCAGAGGGCCACCAGCCAACCGACCGGGCCCCACCACCGCCCGGCGAGATTCTGGTAGAACATAGCCTGAATGCCGGTCAGCATCTGAGGACCGGTCTCTTTGAGGGCGGCCGTGGCAGCCATCGTCGCCTTTTGCTCCAGCACGAGAATATCATTGCGCACGCCGATGAGCCTGTCCCTCACCGCCGCAACATTGGAGTGGACCGACCGCCGGATCAGCTCCACCAAGTGATCGGCACGCTCCACGCGGGTATCGACGAAGTTACCGCCCCGGCTCAAGGTTCCATAGATCAGGTCCCGCAGTTGCGGGTACTGGTCGAAGCCATGGAACGGTTTTTCATCCTCGGGCCAGCGGGGGTCATTGAGGTGGCTGCGGGCACTGATGCAGAAAATGTGGTCGACCTCTCTTTGCCATGAAGCCTCGAGGTGGTTCCGGAGATCCGGCAAAATGGTGGCCTTCAACTCGTCTTCCGGAAGGCGATCGCAGCGGTTCAGCACCACGAAAAGCGCACTGCCGGGGAAGAGGTCGACGAAACGCTTCAGGAAAACGATCGTGTCGCGGCGTTTCGGGTTCTCGGCGTTCAGCACGCACACCAGCACATCGGTCAACGCCAGGGTTTTCTCCAGGATTGGGTGGAACTTTTCGCTTTCCGTGCTGTCCATGTCGGGGGTGTCCACCAGGATGACGTGCTCCAGCCCGGCGGCACTCGGACGCTGGGCCACGGAAACCGCATCGGGCGCAAGGCCTGAGAGCAGGAGGTCGGCATCGGATCGGGACCGGCAAAAAACAACCACTTCCTTGGTCGTCGGCCGGTCGTCGCCGGCCCGCGAGAGTCTGTCGTCACCGGACAGGGCGTTCAAGAGGGTCGATTTGCCAGCCCCACTGGGTCCGATCAGGGTGACCACCAGCTTGCGGTCCAATCTCTCCGTCATTTTGTCGAGCAGGTCGATCGCCGCGGCGCATTCCGATTGCAGAACATGCGCCGGATTCCAATGAGGTGCTGCACCGGCCATGTCGCGGTAAACGTTGATGGTTTCCCGAGCGGTCGAAAGGCGCCCGCGAGCCCTGAGCTGGTATTCGTCGAAAGTGGTCACCGGGTTCGCACTCGGCATCTTGTTTCCCTTCAGCGTATGTTAATCAAAGGCCTTCAACTCTGCTTCGATCCTTTTCAGCAGCACTTCGGCTGTCTCGGCGGTTTCATAGACTTCCCGGGTTACTGCACCGGAAAGCGTCTCTTCGAAAAGTCGCCGAACGATAAAGGCCCGGTTTTCAAGCCATTTTTTAACTACCGGCTTGAGCATATCGGACAGACGCTGCCGTCCGGTTTCATCCAGGCCGGCCGAGGCCGGTATCGACACCAGGGCCCACAGGTCATGCATGCCGAACATCCCGTGAAGCTTGGCGTAGATCCCGCTGCCGCCCACGGGATCACCGGTGGTCAGTATGTAGGCAACCCCAAGCGTTGCCGGCAGAACATTCAAAGATGCGAAAAATGATTCCCGCGTTTTCTGGCGAAAATTCATCCGCTGCCGAAAGTCGTTGACCAGATTGGTCAACTCCTGGTTGAGTGTTGCATCTTCTGCGATGTTCAAAATCTCCGGAGCAGTGGCGAGAATTCGTTCGGCCGTCGCCGACCAGGAACGGCCTTCGACCTCTCTGCGGGTATCGCGCGTGCAGGCCGGTGCCGCCACGTGGAGGACAACGGTCCCGGTGGCGGCGGAAATATGCCGGGACGGCAGTTCTTTTTGGTCGCGTCCGCGTTGTTGCCTGATCTGCTCAACCAGCTCGCTCAGGCGCCGACCTTCCGGTTCCTTGGCGATGGTTTCGGCAATGACTTCCTCAGCCAGGATTTTGTCCCGCAGTTCGGAAGCCCCGGCCAGCAGATTCGATTCGATCAGCTCAAGGGTGTCGACTGCGCCCGCCTTCCGTTCGATGGCATCACTATCCCCGCCCTTTGCCATACGCACGATGGAAAAAATCATGCGGGCCGGTTTGCCGATCACACTGCCCACGCCTCGAAAAAACTTGAGGTGCGACGGGCTGGTTTCGAGCCAGATATCGTTCATGCGCAGCATGATTTTCTTTAGAGGAAAGGAAACCAGCGACTGCTGAACGGCGTGCGCGAGAGCCAGTTGCAGGACGCCGCCGTAAAGGTCGATTTCGTCTCGAACGGTTTTAACCGTCGCGACAACCTGCCGAACGTGTTTCATGAGGGCCGTCAGCATGGTTTGAATCTGCTGCTCTCTGATTCCCCGGGGATCAAGCTGTGCCAACAGGTCCATAATGGCCGGGTCCCGGGGCCGGATCGGCCGCAGGTTCATGAACTCGTTGCCGGCCGCTACGGCATCGCTGGTATCGGTGCGGTAGAGGCCGATGAGATAATCGTCCCGGACCGCGCCGTAAAGATTGGCGGCCGTGGTCGACAGGTGGTCCATCACCTGGCTGTCCGTGAAGGTTCGCGAGCAGCTGTAGACCAGGATGCAGCGGCGCATGCCCGTCTCGGTCAGGATCTGGCGCATGAAACGGGTGTTCTCGAGGTTGTTGTAAGTGGTGTTGGTGACGATGTAGATCAGAACGTTGCAGGCCTCCAGCACTTCTCGAGCGATGTCGCGGTTGGTGTACCGGTCTTCCGTGCCGGTGTCGAAGTCAGGGGTATCCATCAGTATCTGGCTCCGTGGGACATCGGGATGGGTGCTATACAGCGGCGGACCGGGTTCCAGCAGGTCGGCGGGATCATCCAGGGGTTGGGGGACTTTGCCGAACGGATCGAACAGCGCGGAAATAAAGTCCTTGCGGGCAAGTACATCCGGATGGCCGGCAATCAGCACGCGACGCGTGCTCCCGGCGTTACCGCGCACCAGCGAAAGCCGTGTCTTTAACAGGGAGTTGAACAGGGTCGATTTGCCCGAATTGGCCCCTCCGCAGATGGCCACCATCAGCGGCAGGCGCGGGTCGACCAGCGGCAGGAGACGGGCATCGAGATTTTTCCACACCGCACCGGAAACCGCGTCTTCGATCTCCAGCAGCTCCACCAGACGCGGTACAAGGTCGCGCAGGTTTGACAGAGGCTCTCGATACTGATCGAATGGTGTCATTGAACCGTTTTAATAATTTCTCTCAGAAATCCTGATTATTTAGGTCGGGTCGGAACGACCTTTCCGGAATGTTGGAATATTGGAATGTTGCGTGAAAAGAGAGGAAAAAGTCATCTATCAATTGAATACCTCAAACCCCATTTTTCCAGTAAGCCAGTATTCCAACATTCCAATTTTCATCACTTGTAGATTAAAACGGGCTCCCCTCCAGGTCCGCTGTAAAAATGACAAATACTAATCACTCGATGCCGTTAAACAACACCTTTTTCTTCCAGCTCTCTGATTTCTTCGGCGGAATAACCGAATTCCGACAGGATGGCGCGCGTGTTCCCCCCGAAAGCCGGCGGAGCGGTGCGGATGCCGCCGGGGGTGTCACTCAGCTTGATCGGCGTGCCGAGAAGCAGTGTTGTGTCGCCTGCCTCGCCCTCGATCTTCACCACCATATCTCTTTCCCGGAAGAGCGGCGCCTGCAGGACATCGTCCAGTGTCCTGACCGGCGCCCAGCAGGCATCGATATCCGCCAGGTCCTCTTCCCATTGCGCCAGGGTCTTTTTCCTGATGGCGCTGCGCATGAAGACCAGTATTTCTTTCCGGCGCCCCTCGTCGTATTGAAGTGCCGAATATTCCGGCACCCCGAGGTGGACGCAGAGCTTCTGCCAGAACCGGTTCTCGACCGCACCAATCGCGATATAGCGTCCGTCGCGGGTTTCATAAGTATTGTAGCAGGCGTAGCGGTGCGAGAACCGTGAGTCGCCGCGGTGGGGAGACCGGCCGCCGATCTGTTGGAAGTGAAGCTGCAGGGAGAGAAGGCTGGCCGCACCGTCGGTCATCGAGATGTCGATGTACTGGCCCCGGCCGCTCATTCCGCGTGCCAGGAGTGCCAACAGAATGCCGACCGCCGCATTCAAACCACCGCCGGCCATGTCGGCAATCTGCACACCGGGAATCGCCGGTGGTCGGTCGGTTTCGCCGATCAGATCGAGCACGCCGGCATGCGCCAGATAGTTGACATCGTGTCCGGCCCTGTCCCTCAGCGGTCCGGTCTGACCGTAGCCCGTGACGGCGCAGTAGACGATTCGGGGATTGATCTTTTGAATGGTCTCGTAATCGACGCCAAGACGCCGCACGACTCTCGGCCGAAAGCCCTCCACGACGACATCGGCCGCCGCAGCCAGGCGATAGAAGATCTTTCGGCCTTCGTCGGTCTTCAGGTTGAGCGTCATGTGCTCTTTGTTGCGGTTGACCGTCGCTGGAAAAATTTCCTCATTCCGAAAGCGCCGGTCTTCGATGGCAATTACCCGGGCGCCGTGATCGGCCAGGATCATCGTACAATACGGCCCGGGCAGAAGGCGCGAAAGGTCGAGAACCAGAATGCCGCAAAGTGCGCCGCGATTGGCCAGCATGTCCACCTCGAGTTTTCAAGGTTGAAAAAAAGTGTCTGCCATCATCTTCTTCAAAACTCCGCCGGCCCATTCGCCGTCTGCCGATGGACCCCGGTCTCTCCTCGACACCCTTCCCCCTGCACCTGGAAGCCTTTTTGATCCTATCATTCGGCTGCAGCCGATGGCTTCATACCCTTTCACTTCCCTTTGAAATGCGGTTTGCGTTTTTCCCTTAATGCGGTAAATGCCTCCGTCAAATCCTCAGAAAGCAACATGGCAGCGTTCACCTGAGCGACATAGCGCAACCCGGCATCGACACCGTAATCGCGACTGTAGTTGAGCACTTCTTTGACGCCCATGACCGTCAAGGGCGGGTTGTCGGCAATCTGTCGGGCCAGTGTTTCCACTGTGTCGTACAGGTTTTCCCGCCCCTCGCAGACCCGCGTGACGAGCCCCATTTCGCAAGCTTCAGCAGCGCTGAAATCGCGGCCGCTGAACGCCAGTTCCTTGGCGCGGCCTTCACCGATGATCCGTGGCAAGCGCTGAAGGGTCCCTAAATCGGCGATGATGCCCATCCGGGTTTCCCGGATACTGAACAGCGTGGATTTTTCGGCGAAACGGATGTCGCAGGCACAAATCAGATCCACCGCGCCGCCGATGCAGTGCCCGTGAATGGCGGCAATAACCGGTTTGCAGCACTTCTCGATCGAACCGATCCCTTCCTGGAGGGCGAGGATTTTGCGGTGCAGGTTTCGACGCTCGTCCGCGGCACCGCCACCCACCATTGCCGCAGCGGATGACAGGTCGGTGCCGGCCGAGAAGCTTTTGCCCGCGGCCTTGATCACCACCACCCTGACGTCGCTATCGTCGGTCAGATTCTGGAGGTGTTGCGGGAGGCCCGCGAAAAAATCGAGATCCATGGCGTTGTGCTTCTCGGGCCGGTTGAGAGTCAACCAGGCGATTCCACCTTTATTTTCGACAATAAAAGCCTCGGACGGTTGCATTGTCATTTCCTCAAGCGGGTTAACCGAATTCAGTGAGTATAGGAAAGCCGGTATTCGGTGTCAAACCAGCCGGTATATTTTGACATCCGGGTATCGTTCGACTATGGTGCAGCCCTCGAAGGCAATCCCGACTGGCCTGGCCGCCAAGCATTCACGTTAGGTTTTAAACACCGTCATGTCGTCATCACAGAATCGGAAGCCCATTTTGCAGGGAGAAAACATCGCCGCTTACTCGCCGCCACCGGAATCATCAGCCGGTGCGGCCTGCGCTGTGGGGGCTTTTCTCATCTGGGGATTGACGCCGATCTATTTCAAGAGCCTGCGCGCCATTCCGGCCCTCGAGATTCTGATGCACCGCATGGTCTGGTCGTTTCTGTTCCTGCTGCCGTTTGTCGTTTTCACGAACCGCCGCAATGAATTCAGAACCGTGATTTCTTCGGGCCGAACCATGCTGGTCCTGCTGTTGACCACGATGCTGGTCTCGAGCAACTGGTTCGTCTTCATCTGGGCCATCAACAGCGATCGCATTCTGCAGACCAGTCTGGGCTACTATATCAATCCGCTGATCAACGTGGTGCTGGGAGTGGTGTTTCTGAAGGAACGCCTGCGGCCGGCCCAGCTGCTGGCCGTGATTCTGGCGGCTGTCGGCGTCATCTACCTGACGATCGAAATCGGTCGGCCGCCTTGGATCGCCCTGTTTCTGGCCTTCACTTTCGGTTTTTACGGCTTGATCCGCAAAGTAGCAGCGGTCAACGCCCTGGTCGGTTTGACAATTGAAACGCTCTTGCTGTCGCTCCCGGCGCTGGCCTACCTCGGCTACCACTACATCGACGGCAGCGGTGCCTTTCTGCGGAGTGACGGTCGGACCGATATCCTGCTGATGTGCGCCGCACTGGTCACCGCCCTGCCCCTGTTGCTATTCACAACCGGTGCCCGCAAGATTCATTTTTCAACAATCGGCATCCTGCAGTACATCGCCCCGAGCTGTACCTTTCTACTGGCCGTCTTTGTTTACCGCGAACCCTTCCGCGCCGCCCAGTTGTGGACCTTCATACTGATCTGGACCGCCCTTTTCCTCTACTCGATCGATTCGGTGGTCTATTTCCGGCGCCACCATTTGCCGTGCCGTTGAAAAAAACTGTCGAGACACTTCAAAGGTGACACGAAACTATAACTTGTAAATATCGGGCCGGCGATGGGGCAGAAAATAGCGCATCCGGTGGCGGCGTACGTCGCTCAACTGGGCTGCTGTCAGATCGGCCAGCAGCAGGCCCTCTTCGTCGCTACCGAACTGCTGCAATACCTCACCCGATGGCCCGAAAACCATTGCAACCCCCGGAAAGTTCAGCCCGTGTCGATTGTCGCCAACCTGGTTACAGGCCCCGATAAAGACCCCGTTGTCGAAGGCCCTTGCGGTGAGATGGCGCATCCACGAGGCCATTTTATCCTCAGGGGTTCCCCGCGGAGAGGCATGGGGCATGAAAATCAGATCGCACCCCTTGAGAGCCATGCAGGTGGAAAGTTCCGGGAAGTGGCTGTCGTAGCAAAGTTGGATGCCGAAAGTAAGTCCGGGCAGAGAATGGAGTGAAACCTGCCCGCCGGGGGAAAAAAGGCGTCGTTCCGGCGGCGCGATATGAATTTTGCGGTAGGCACCGGAAACACCTTGGGGGGTAACCACCAGATGGGTGGCATACATTCGTCCATCCGGATCTTTTTCCGCCAACCCGGCCAGGATCGTCAAGGAGGTCGACCGGGCGATGCGGACCATCTCTTCGGTCAAAGGTCCCGGCACCGGCAGCGCCGTTTGAGCCACGTCCGGTGCGACGCTGTAACCGGTAAGGTTCAGCTCGGGAAAACAGACGATCCCCGCCCCCTCACGCGCCGCCTCGCCGGCCAGCCGCTCCACGCTCGCCAAGTTTTCACCAACGGCCGCTACCGGGCAATTGGCAACCACAAGAGCTATGCGGGTGTCGCGCATGGTGCATCGTCACATGTTGTAGAAACTGGTTTTCGGTTGCATGCGGATCGATCCGGAGTGATCCCGCTTTTTATCATTTAAATTTTCCGCTGCTTGCAGCGGGAAATTTAAATTTAGAGATCGAATTTTGCGCGGATCTTGAACACCCGGGTCGCGGGCATGTTGAGAATCGGTGAGACGCCGGTTTGCTGCTCGATCTGCCTGAGATTTTCCTCGATTTCCGCCATCGACGGCGCGATGAAGGTGAACCAGATGTTGTAAGCGTTGTCGCGCTGGTAATTGTGCGTGACACCGGGGTACCTGTTGACGACCCCTGCAAAGTGTTCGATGGCGGTCTCGGGCACCCGGGCCGCACAGAGTGTGCTGACGAAGCCGACTTTTTCAGGCACGAAGTTGCCGCCGATCCTGCGGATAATGTCCTTTTCCTTCAATCGCTTGATCCGCGACATCACCTCGTTTTCGGTCAGACCGAGGTCTTCGGCGATCACCCCGTAAGGACGCGGCGCGATTGGAAAACGGGTTTGAATTCGGTTCAGAATGCGACGATCGGTTTCATCTATCATCATTTTCGTCAACCTCTGCGCCAACCGGAATGAGACAACCAACTCAGCCCGGAATGACCTTTACCTGTACCCGTCGGGTTCGCGGGCCGTCGAATTCGCAGAAAAAGATACCCTGCCACGTACCCAGAACCAGTCGACCCTTTTCAACCGCAATCAACTCCGAGGCTCCGACCAGTGTGGATTTGATATGGGCCGGAGAGTTTCCTTCCCCGTGACGGTATTCAGCCTCCCAGGGAACCACCTCGTTCAGGACCATGAGAATATCGGACTTGACGCTGGGATCGGCGCTTTCGTTGATGGTAACCGCAGCAGTGGTGTGCGGCACGTAGAGCATGCAGAGGCCTTCGGTCAGCCCGGTGGAACCGATGGCCTCCTGAACCTTCGAGGTGATGTCGACAAACTCGGTCCTGGACGTCGTTTTGATGTTGAGAACGAGCATGGCGCCACTCCTATATAGAAAAGGCCCTGCGGGGCGCGCAGGGCCTCTCCTTCGTAGAGGTCATCGTGTCGTTTCGGTGGATTGGATCAGACACAACCGGTCGGCTTGGGAAGACCGGCCATCTTGCAGGCTCCCTTACCCGGGCCAGAGGGAAACAACTCGTAAATGTGCTTCAGTTTGAAACCGGTAACCTTGGAAAGAACCCGAACCATCGGGGCAATTCCGTTTTTCTCGTAGTATTCACGCAGGACCTTGATGACTTTTTGATGCTCCTCGTTGAGTTCGTCGATACCCTCTTCCTTCTTGACCCACTGTACCCATTCCTGGCTCCAGTTTTCGTAGGAATCGATGAACCCGTCTTCGTCGACGGTGAATGCTTTTCCCATGAATTCAACTGTTGGCATACAATACCCTCCTTTAAAAAATAAATTATTCCAATGGCTTACGCCAGTCCGCCTATTGCGATGATTAAAGATGGTTTATTAACGTATTGAATCTGTGATGTCAACATTAAAAAACAGACCGATCAATACTCTTTCGGCATCCGG
Organism: Desulfobacterales bacterium; assembly: GCA_039768375.1. Lineage (GTDB taxonomy): Bacteria > Desulfobacterota > Desulfobacteria > Desulfobacterales > SG8-13 > JARFQH01. The sequence goes on from JBDNAO010000117.1 coordinate 13,213, forward strand.
CTCAACTGTTCCAGCGTAAAAACCGGTCCGTCCTTGCATACGTATTCCTTGCCGATGTTGCAATGACCGCAGATGCCGATGCCGCATTTCATCCGGTTTTCCAGAGACATGATGATGTGGTCGTAGGAGTAACCGAGGTTCTCGAGGACCGGCTGCGTAAACTTGATCATGATCGGAGGACCACAGACGATGGCGTAGGTTTCCCCGTCTGCCGGCGGTGCTTTTTGTTCGGTGATCGTCGGCACGAAACCGGTATTGTACTTCCACGTCGGATCGTCGGTAGCGTCCACGGTGATGTGCATGTGGATGTCGTCGCGCTCCTCCCAGGCCGCCAGTTCGTCGCGGTAGAGAAGCATGCCCGGTGTCCGTGCACCATATATGACATGTATATCCTTTAATTTTGGCCGGTTATTCGGATCGAGCATGTAAACGATGGACGAGCGCAGGGTCGTGAATGCAAAACCGCCCCCAATGATAACGACACTTTTACCCTCGATTGCTTCCCAAGGGTACCAGTTGCCCATGGGACCGCGAACGCCCATGATGTCACCCACCCGCATGTTGTGCAGGGCGGTGGAAACCAGCCCGACCCGGTTGACGGTAAAAAGGATAAAGCCTTTTTCCGTTGGCGAGGAGGCGATTCCAATCGGTATTTCACCTTTGCCGGTGATTGAGAGCTCGGCGAACTGGCCGGGGTTATAGGCAAACTTTTTTTCGTC
>JBDNAO010000118.1:0-16227 GCA_039768375.1 Desulfobacterales bacterium
GCGGTGCTGGATCGGCCGGGTTTGTGGAAGACCGGGCCGGACTTTTAACCGACGGCCAGCGGGAACGCATCGACCGGTTCAACCGGCAGTTGCTCGAGGAACTGGGCATCCACCTGAAAACAGTCATTCTGAAAGAAAGCCCGGCGGACATCAACATTACGGGAGTCGAACTCTTCGACCGGTTGCGGCTCGGAGGGGCCACCCAGGGAGCCAAAGGCGTGCTGTTCCTGGTCGATCCGGCCGGAAAACAGGTGCGGCTGGAGATTGGCTATGATCTGGAAGGCGTGTTTACCGATGCTTTTATCGGATATGTCGAACGCCGTCAGATGATGCCGTTTTTTCAGGCAGGGCGCGTCGGACCGGGCATAGAAGCCACGGCCGAACTGCTGGTCGGCCGGGCAATGGGGGCTGAGGGAACTCTGGATTCGGATTTGGCGCTGAAGCCGCCAGCCCCTGGCGAACGCCTCTCGGGCGGCGGCGGCGCTCGCATCGATGTCGAGATCGGTTCCGGAGTTCCCCAAAAACCCCGGTCCCCACTGGCTGGCGAATTCGGCCCCCAATCGACACCGCTGAAAGCGCTGGAAACCTATAAAATGGTTCTTCGGGGCCACGTCAAAGACCCGGAGCTAACGCTGTACACGGAAGAGACGCGCCGGTTTTTGCGGCAATGGTTGGTGACCGACGCCCAACAGGACAACGAACTCAAAGCCATCACACGAAACGGAGCGGGAGAGGTCATCCTCTCGGAAGATCGGGCGGTGATTCGGTTTCCGCTGAGCAGTCGGCAGGCGTCACCGTTTTTTTTGCGCCGGGGACCCGATGGTTGGATGCTCGACTTCGCCGCCATGAACCGCAGCCTCGGGTTCAATCACAAGAATCAGTGGTTCTTTCGAACCTCCGAACACGATTTCATGTTCGCTTTCAACGACATGGTGTTGGATCGAAACGGCTTTCCTCACAAAAGACCCTAATGCAACACGGCATGTTATCCCAAAAGGCCGGTGCCTTCGCTTTCCCACTCGAATTTACGCTCATTCCGGAGGGGGTCGGTTGAAGTGACAATTAAGGCAACCGTTGCGACCTTAACGAGCGGGCAGGTGCCAGAGGGCGATGACCTCATTTCGATGTGAGAACGGCCCCCCCCCCGTAAACAACATGACCGAAGAAAGGAGTCGATCATGCCGGCCAAACCGATTCACCGAACTCCGTCAGCCTTTTCGTATCAGCTTTTGATCAAGAACATTCTCACCACGCCCCTGATTTATTCCCCGAAACAGGAAATCGTTTACCGGGACCGTTTGCGCTACGACTATGAAACCTTTTTTAACCGTGTGACGCGGTTGGCTGGCATGCTGCAGCAGCAGGGCGTGCAGCCCGGTGACACCGTCGGCATTATGGACTGGGACAGCCACCGCTACCTGGAATGTTTTTTTGCAGTGCCGATGATGGGCGCCGTGCTGCACACGATCAACATTCGCTTGTCGACCGAGCAGCTCCTTTACACCATCAATCACGCCGAGGACGACGTCATCCTGATCAATGCCGAATTTTTAGGGTTGCTCGAAGGGGTGAAGGACCAGTTCGAAACCGTCAAAAAGATCATTCTTCTCAACGACGCCGACGACATGCCGGAAACATCGCTGGCCATCGAGGGCGAATATGAAGCCCTGCTCGGTAAAAACAACGACGGATACGAGTTTCCCGATTTCGACGAAAACACCAGAGCCACCACTTTCTACACGACCGGAACCACCGGCATGCCCAAAGGTGTTTACTTCAGCCACCGCCAGCTGGTGCTGCACACTTACGGCATCATGGGGGGACTGTGCGCATACAAGACCCAGGCGCCCGTTGATTCCAGTGACGTCTACATGCCCATGACGCCGATGTTCCACGTCCACGCCTGGGGAATTCCTTACTTGATGACACTGCTGGGAACCAAGCAGGTCTATCCGGGGCGCTACGAACCGGAAATGCTGCTGAAGCTGATTTCCGCTGAGAACGTCACCTTTTCCCATTGTGTGCCGACCATCATGCACATGCTGGTATCCAGCCCGGCCGTTAAGAAGGTCGACCTGTCGAGATGGAAGGTGATCATCGGCGGCTCCGCGTTGTCGAAGGGCCTCTGCCGGGCAGCGATCGATCTGGGCATCAACCTTTACACCGGCTACGGCATGTCGGAAACCTGTCCGGTCCTGACCCTGGCGCATCTCAAACCGCACATGATGAACTGGGACCTGGAACGGCAGGTCGACATCCGCTGCCGGACCGGATTGCCGATACCCAACGTGGTGCTCGACATTGTCGATCCAGACGGAAAACCGCTGCCGCACGACGGCCAGGCCACCGGCGAGGTGGTGGTCCGCTCCCCCTGGCTGACCCAGGGCTACTTGAAGGAGCCTGAGCGCAGTGAAGAGTTGTGGCGCGGCGGCTGGTTGCACACCGGCGACGTCGGTTTCATCGACCGGGACGGCTACCTGAAGATCACCGACCGGATCAAGGACGTCATCAAGTCCGGCGGTGAATGGGTTTCCTCGCTGACCCTGGAGGACATCATCAGCCAGCACGAAGCCATCAGTGAAGCCGCGGTCATCGCCGTGCCGGACGAGAAGTGGGGGGAACGTCCCCTGGCCCTGGTGGTGCTGAAAAATGAGTTCGCAGGCAAGGTGAAGGAAGAAGACCTGCTGAACTTTTTCATGAAATTTGTGCAAAACGGGACCATCCCCAAATTCGGCGTACCCAGTCAGGTGCTGCTGGTCGAGAGCATCGCCAAGACCAGCGTCGGTAAAATCAACAAAAGAGCCCTGCGCAAACAGTTCCGCTAATCGGAGGACATAATGACCCTTGAAGAAGCCATTAAAACGGCCCTTGACTACGAAAACAGGATTCGCGACCTTTATCGCGAGGGTGCAGAGCAGACCAAAGATCCAACCGGAAAGAAGATCTTCCGGGCCCTCGCCGATGATGAGCAGCGACACGTGGATTACTTGAATCATAAACTCGAACAGTGGCGGACCACCGGCACGATCACTCCAGAAAATCTAGCGTCTGCCATACCGCCGAAGCAGGTGATTGAGAAGGAGGTGGCCAGGTTGCGATCACGCATGGTCACGGACGACCGCGGGCTGAAACAGCAGATGCTGAGCAAGGCCCTCAAGCTGGAGATCGAAACCAGTGACTTCTACCGGCAGATGGCGGCGCAACTGCCGGCAGAGGGAAGGGCTTTGTTCGCCCGCTTTCTCGAGATCGAGAAAAACCATATCGACGCCGTGCAGTTTGAGCTCGACCACTATGGTCGTTCCGGATACTGGTTCGACTTCGAGGAATTCGATATGGAAGCGGGCTAGTCAGCTTTTTCGTGAACGCTAAAGGTCTTTAACCTTTGACCGACTATTGGAGGCACATGATGATTCTGAAATTTTTCAATCGACTCTCCCCCCGCCGGCTTTTTCCCCTTCTTCTTCTCTTCATCCTGTCCAGCGGCTGTGCGCAACTCCATCTCTCCGAGGCGGCGGCCAACGATCCATTTACGTACGTAAAGGCAGTCGATGAAGCCCGCAAGCTTTCCCTGTCCCCTTTCAAGAGTCCGGTGGGTGAGATACCGGACCGGCTCATGAAGATCGACTACGATGATTGGCGGGACATTCGCTTCAAGCCTCCCAAAGCCCTCTGGCGCGATGAAAATCTTCCTTTCACGCTGCAGTTTTTTCATCCGGGCCTTTATTTTGATCGGACGGTGAGCATCAATGTGATCGAACCGGGCGGCTCCGTCCATCCGGCGCGCTTTTCGAAAGACCTCTTCGATTACAAGAAGAAGAGGGTCGCAGATCTTGTCCCCGATGATTTGGGGTTTGCAGGATTTCGCATCCACTATCCCATCAACACACCGGAGTATCAGGACGAAGTGGCCGTGTTCCTCGGGGCCAGCTATTTTCGGGCGGTTGGCCAGCACATGAACTACGGCCTTTCAGCCAGAGGGCTGGCCATTGACACCTACCTGTCGACCGGGGAAGAGTTTCCGTATTTCCGCAAATTCTGGATTCAAAAACCCGCACCCGATGCAAAGGAACTTACCCTCTACGCCATTCTCGACGGTCCGAGCATTGTCGGTGCCTATCAATTTGTGATCCATCCCGGAAAAGAAACGATGATGGATGTCAAAAGTACTCTGTTTCCCAGGAAAAAGATCGCGCAACTCGGCATCGCTCCGATGACCAGCATGTTTTTTTACGGCGAAAACAACTCGCTGCGGCCGGTGGACGATTTTCGGCCCGAAATTCACGACACCGACGGCTTGATGATGGAGACGGGTTACGGAGAGTGGATCTGGCGACCGCTGGTGAATCCGTCAAAGCTGCTGGTGACTTCCTTTCAGATGACCAACCCCAAAGGTTTCGGACTCCTGCAGAGAGACCAGGACTATGATCACTACCAGGACATTGAAAGCAACTATGAAAATCGGCCCAATCTCTGGATTGCGCCGGTCGGCAATTGGGGCGACGGGCGGGTCCAGTTGATCATGATTCCCACCGACGAAGAGATCCACGACAATATCGTCGCCTTCTGGGTTCCGGCGACGCCTCCTCCGGTCGGAAAACCGATCACCTTCGACTACCGCATGAGCTGGCATTACTTCGCCGACGGTCATCGTCCGCCGGCCGGATGGGTGGCGGCCTCCCGCACGGCCGAGGGGAAAACGGCCGGGACCAGAAAATTTGTGGTCGACTTCACCGGTGGTGATCTGGCTTCTCTTTCTGCCGACCAACCGCTCGAAGCGTCCGTCCATGTCGGTTCCAATGCCACTCTGATCGAGCAGCAGCTCGCTAAAATTCCGCAAAACGGGCAGTGGCGTCTGGTCTTCCAGATCGCCCCGAAAAAGGATGCCGACCCCGGGCGAGCGGATGCTGTTGAAATTAGGGCCTTTCTGAAAAACGGACCCGACATTCTCACCGAAACCTGGAGTTATGTCTATCAACCCTGACGTGATCATTTACCACCAGACGGAGCAGCCATTGCTTTATTATGGGTTGCTCCGTCCGGCGATTTCTCGCATCCCGATCTGCGGCAAGCGCTGAAATTCCTAAGACCCTGACAAAAAACCACGCGACCGAACTGATAACCGACATGAGAGATAATATGCATGAAAAAGGCGCTGTGGTGAGAAACCACCTGATGCTGAACGGATCTCTTTTCTTGTGCGGCACCCTCGCCGCTGCTGCTTGCGGTTATGCCACCGCTCAGGGGAATGGGTGGTTGAGCGCCCTGCCGGCGGGTATACTCGGACTGCTCGCCGCCGGGTTCTTTAAATTGCAATTCACTCGCAAACTGCTCTCGATCGGTGAAGGATTACAGGATTTTATCGTCCCGGCTGTTTTTGCTTTCTGCGTTCGGGCCGGCGTCGACATATGGCAGGTGCCCCAGACGTGGAACGATCCTTTCGTGCTGACGGGACTGGCGGCGAGCCTGTTCGCCGTCATCTATATTTTGGCTGTGGTTCAATCTCTCGCTGCTTCCGGCAGACACCCGAAGCCGCTGCTTGCCGGCACGATCCTCGTGATTCCCTTCCTTTTCAACGGCCTGTTTCTTATCGGGACATCGGATCTCGTGCGTCGGGTCGGCAGTGTCGCGCTGCCGGAAGGGGCCATGACCTCGGTATTACCGACTTTCCTGGGGCGAGGCGTCATTCTGGCGCTGTTCAACGAAGCGGTTGCCAACCTGATCGGGCTGCTCGTGGTCAGGCGCGTGGTCCGGGATGTGCGGGTCCACGCCCTGCTTTTGGGCAGTGCGTTGATGGTCTCTTTCACACCGGAATTTGCCGATTGGGGATCGGGGGCCTATCTGGCCGGCCTGCCCTGGATGGTCGCTGTGCCGGTGGCCCTTGTTTTCGCCATGCTCTCCCAGGCGGGTCTCTGGAGCCAGACCTTCCTGATGACAGGCCTCATCATGGACGCCTTTCACGGGAAACAGCCGACATGGTACTGGGGCGCGGACCACTTTCGATCCGGCTTTACCAAGGGAGCGGTGTACAGCCTCGTTTTCATTTCGATTATCCAATGCCTGGCTGTGCTGATGCGGATGGAGGCAATCGTCGCCCTTGCCGTGGCGCATCCTGTTATCTTTTCAGCTTTGGCAGGGGCCCTGATTTTCCCGTTCCTTAAAACCATCATAGAAACTTTTGACGGCAGTGGAAGATTTTTCCAGAGAGCTGGGCAAAATTATATGCAAGGGGTCGGTTTTCTGCGCGGGGCCGTCCTGGGAGCGTTCTGCGGAGATGCCCTTGCCAGTGGCCTGCCGGTGGTGGACAGTTCCCCACGGTTTTGGTTCGGGTTCCTGGCCGGCGCGATCGGCTACGGCGGGGTCGATTTTTTACGGGACATCTTCGAGGTGCTGACGGGCAAAAGGCAACGCCTGCAGACCTGGCGTATCTACGCTCTGGGCATCGTCTTGGGCGGGATCGCCGGTGGCGGATTGGCTTGGTACATTGATACGTTGCAGTTGAGGGTGTTGACCAGCAAGTTCTTCAAATACGCCGCTCTCTATTATCCCGCGGAGGGGAAATCCGTCACGGATTATGTCATTTATCCTCTTTTCAGCAAGTGGGGCGCCCTAAACCTGGGCCATACCCTCGGCGGCGTCCGGCTTCTCTACAACGAGGCTCTTTCGGGCGTAATCAACTGGTCACTGGCCGCCCCGCTTTTCAGCATCAACCTCGTGTTTCTCAATGCCTTGCTCCAGCGCAGCAGCGCGCCCTTGAAAGAGCTGTTTACACGCAAGGGTGTGGTGGCCCTGGTCGAGCAGGCGGTGCGCGTGCTGCGGTGGGGTTTGTGGATGGCGCCGGTCATCTATTCTTTCCTGCGCATGGCCCCGGATCCCACGTGGTACAACCAGGACGGTGCCATCCGGACGCTGGTTGCCACCATCAAGAGTTGGACGCTCGACCCCGAGAGCTTTCGCGCCTGGAGCCTGAACGTTTTCCTCAACCTGCTGGTGTATGACTGGTTCCGCATTCTGATTTGGGTCGATCACATGGGTCTGCGAGTGGCCACCCTGGTCAATCTGTCTTTCGTCGGGGCCGACATTCTGGACGAAAAAGCGGCCCGTGCCATCGGTTTTTCAGCCCGGACCCGTTGCATGCCCCTCGGCCTGAGGCGGTTTGCCACTTGGGCCCCCTTGCTGATTCCTTTTTACCTGCCGCGCGGCACGGAATGGAATTATGTCTGGCAAACATCAGCGGAGCGTGCCGCCCAACTGGCCGATACCTTCTGGCCACCGGTCTACTACGTTGTCGGCGGGTTTCTCCTGGTGGCCGGTGTTCTGGGACTTTTTTGCGTTATCCGCAGAAGCCGGTTTCCCCAAACGGTCTGCCTGACGGCGGTTGATAACGCGAACCATAAAGAGGCGCCTGACGGAAGAAAAACCTTCGTGCTGTCCAACGGCACATACACGACGGAGGTCACCTCCGACGGCAGGGGTTACAGCAGGGTTTTCAGTGCCGAACGCAAAGGCTTCGAGATCGATATCACTCGCCGGCCGGATGACCCGCTGCAGATGCGGGGCAAATTCTTTTATCTCCGGGATAGCTCCGGCACCACGGATGGTCCGGATAGATGTTGGTCCGTCGGTTTCAACCCGGCACGGCGCCGGGATGGCGAATACCGCACAACACAAACCGATCCCCTTGCTCTGGAAATGGTGACGGCACACGGTGGAATCCGCGCCGAAGTGAAACTGCGCTTGGACGAATCAGAACCGGTGGAACTCTGGGAGGTGCGGCTGAGCAACCTCGAAAAAAGACCCCGGATCATCGAACTCATCAGCTATCAAGAGTTCGGCCTGAACAACACCGACGCTTACCGGCGCCACCCCTTTTTCAATCACCTGCACATCGGGACGCGGTTCGTGCGCCCCATGAATGCGCTTCTGGCCCGCAACCGTCTCCTCAAGGGGACGCATAAAGGCCCGGCCCGGCGACGGGGCTCCGGTGAGACGGCTTTCCACGCAGTCAAGGAGGATCCGGGGCAGGGGATAACGCTCATCGGATACGAAGATTCGCGGCACCGTTTCATCGGCATGGAGACGCTGTCGTCTCCCGCGGGGCTGCAGGGAAACATGCGCAATCCTACGGACGAGGGACTCTGCTATACATTCGACCCAATTGCGAGTCTGCGCCTGAGAGTGGAACTACCGCCGCTCGGCTCCGCTGTAGTGGCATTTGTCGATGGTTACGGTGTCGATGACCGCCAGGCCCTGAACCGTATTGCCAAACATACCGGTCGCAGCGTGCCGTCGGTGTTCAGTCATTGGCCTGCGTTTTCAAGAACCCGCAGCCTGAAGCAGACGGTCACCGAAGAGAAAGAGAGCGGCGGTGGCGGCGGTCCCGGTTCTCTTCCCTACCGGTTCTCTCACGACGGTGGCGAACTTTGCGTCGAACGGGATACCCCACGTCCCTGGAACCATTTGATGGCCAACCCCCTCGGCTACGGTGCCGTGGTCACGAACCAGGGCGGTGTCTATTCTTTCATGAAGAACTCGCAGCAAAACGGACTGACGCCTTTCGATGCCGACTCGGTCCCCTCGCAACTGCCGGGGCAGGTCCTCTACCTGTTGAATCTAACGACCGGGGAGACGGACACCCCCACCTTTGTTCCCTTAAGAAGAAAAGACAGGTCCTTTGATGTCAGGTGGGGCTTGGGTTATGCGGTTTTTAGAAATCGAAGCGCTGCGGCGGAACTGGAGCTAAGCCAGTTTGTTCTTCCCGACCAACCGGCGGAGATCCGGTTGCTCACCATCCGCAACCTCACCGGAGACTCCCTCCATTACCGGGTGGTGCCGTATTGGCAGATCATGCTGGGTGAGACCCCGGTGGACACGTGCGGCAAAATCGTAGCGGATCACGACCGGGAACTCGCAGCCCTTTTCTTCTCCAATCCTCACAACGACTTCCGGCGCGGCTGGGCTTTTGCCGCCACGAATCTTGCCGTGGCTGCTGTTGAGACCGTGCGGTCGCGATTTATCGGTGGCGCCTGCCGGGACCTCACCAATCCTTTCCTGCTTCAGAACGGTGTCTCCGATACTACTCAGCCGGATGACGGGTTGCGCTGTGCGGCTTTCGTTGGCGAGGTGGAGGTTCCCCCCGCTGGTGAGGCGACGGTTAGTCTGGTTTTCGGCCAGGCCCCAAACCGCGAACAAGCCGCAGAGATTATCCGGAAGTTTCAGGATGTCTCAGCAGCACAAAAGGCTTTTGCGGAAACCAAACAGTGGTGGCGGGAATATCTCGCTAAGCTGAATGTGCAAACCGGCGACGTCACCTTCGACCGGATGCTCAATCTCTGGCTGCCGTATCAGGTGCTGGTGGCGCGTCTGTGGGGCCGGCTCGGCCCTTACCAGCGCAGCGGGGCTTTCGGTTTCCGGGATCAGCTTCAGGATGTCCTGCCCTTTCTTTATATCAAACCCGAGCTGGCCCGGCGCCAGATTCTGCTTCACTCCGCCCAACAGTTTCACAAAGGCGACGTCCTGCAGTGGTGGCATCAATCCTGGGAAGAAAAGACCGGCATCGGCGCCCACGGACGGGCGTCGGACCAGCACCTGTGGCTGCCCTACATGGTCTACCAATATGTCAGGGCCACAGGCGACTGGGCAATATTGGACGAAATGACCCCCTATTTGGAAGGCGGACCGCTGGCAAAAATGTCCGCTACCCAGGTGGCGGCGCAGCGGCCGTCGCGTGACACAGTGAGCCTCTACGAGCATTGCCTGAAGGCGATCGAGCTGACCTTTCAAAAAACCGGTTCTCACGGTTTGCCGCTCCTGGGCGCCGGTGACTGGAACGACGGTCTCGATGCGGCCGGTATCAGAAACAAGGGCGAGAGCGTCTGGCTCGGGTTTTTCTTCCACGACATTTTGGTCAATTTTTCCGACCTGGTAGCGAAAAAAGAGGGGAAGGACCGAAAAAGGGATTTTCTGGCCCAAGCGGCCGAATTGAGAAACCGTCTCGACACCACATGGCTGGGGGACCGATATGTCAACTATTACACCGATGACGGGCAGGTGATGGACCGGGCCAACGCTCTGGTGACCGCCTGGTCCATCATTTCCGGCGTCGCAGGCCCTGAAAAGGGACGTCGGGCCATGGCCACGGCCCTTGAGGAGCTTGAAAAAGAGGACCTGGTTCAACTTTTTACACCACCGTTCACAGAACAAGACGACATTTACCCCGGCCGACTGGCCGATTATCCGCCCGGAGTCCGCGAAAACGGCGGCCAATATTCCCACGGCGTGTCCTGGCTGGTCGACGCCTTGCTCTTTCTGTCGGATGAGGCGCAGGGAAGGGGAGAAACGGATGTCGCCGCCGATTACAGAACCAAGGCCATGGTGCTGTGGCGCAAGATTTCACCTCTCGGCCACTTGTCACCCGAAAGTTTGGACGTGTACGGCCTGCCGCCGCATCAACAGCCGGCGGATATCTATTTCGGACCTGGCTATGAAGGCAGAGGGGGATGGAGCTGGTATACCGGAGCGGCGGGGCGCATGCTTTTCAATGCCCTCACCCTATTGGGGATGGAGAAAAAAGAAAAATCGGATACCAGCTCGCGTCTTCCGGAAAGCCGCGAATGAAAACGCGCGTGATGGCTCTAAAAACTGTGTTGAACCTGAAACGACGAATCAAGAGAAGAAAAGTCGCCTCGGAGAATCCGAAAGCCGGCGATGCCTATCGCCCCAAGATGTCCCAGACTAAATGTTTGCAAAAACTTGCTAAATGTTAAAATGCGAATCCAGTAGTAAAAAGTGGTATTTATTCTCCTCGGCGAACAAAGACTGCCTGGTATTCATTTTGATCATGAGCAGTTAGGGTTGAAACCATGCAACCGGATGGGGTTTATTGTCCCAATATTGGACATGACTTCCCCCGAATGATCGCCCCGGATTATCGAATTCATCAAATATTAGCCTTAATTCAGCGTGAATCTTCACTGTCACAGGCCGCTAACATTCTGTCGATATAGTATTTTTACTATATCAGGCTCATTCGGTGACTACCGCCGGCTTGTTTTGGACCATTTTCTTACTTACCCATGGCATACAAGTTGCTGATCCTACAGTCCAACGTATCACGCGTTTTTCGTTAACCTTATTATTATCAAAAAAACAAACCGTTAAAGTGAAGCCGAACATGCATGAAAATCTATTTTCCCCTTTGCAAATGAGGGGGATCGAACTGCCGAACCGCATCAGCCTTTTGGCCCATCGCACCAATTTCGGTAAATCTGGAAGGATTTCAGACCGACATATCGCCTATTACCGACGGCGGGCCCAGGGCGGATGCGGATTGATCATCGTGGGGGAGTTGGCGGTGCACCCGGATGACCGCCCGTGGGAGACCTTGATCGAGGTTCATCGCCCGGAAGTGGTGGCGGACTTTCAAAAACTCACCGATGTCGTCCATCAATTCGGTACCCGAATCTTCGCCCAGTTGAACCATCACGGATTTCAGGGCAGCGGCTACGTGACCCGTAAAGCAATTTTAGGGCCCTCCGCCGTCGCCGATATCGTATTCGGCGAAACGTGCAAACCCATGGAGCCCGAAGACATGGCCGACATCATGGAGGCCTTCGGCCAGGCCGCTGTTCGGGTCAAGCAGGGCGGATTCGACGGTCTCGAAATCGACATGGGGCCGGAATCGCTGCTGCGCCAGTTTCTATCACCCATCAGCAACCATCGCGGTGATGAATACGGTGGCAGCCTTGAGAACCGGATGCGGTTTCCCATGAAAGTTTTGGAAACCGTTCGAGCAGCCGTGGGGGAAAATTTTACCATCGGGATCTGTCTGTGCGCGGATGAGAAATTCTGGGGCGGCATCAATCCGGAGGAATCCGTTCAGATGGCCCAAGCATTGGAAGCCACCGGTGGCGTGGATTTCATCAATGTCGCCGTGGGCACCTATTACAATCTTCACCTGATTATGCCGTCCATGCATATTCCCTTCGGTTTTACCATCGACGTGGCCGAACAGATCAAAAACGGGATCGGTATTCCCGTGATGGCCAGCTACCAGATCGGTTTTCCGGGCAAGGCCGAAAGGCTCATCGCGGATGGCAAGGCGGATATGGTGGGATATGTTCGGGCCATGATCAGCGATCCCGACATGGTCAAGAAGGCGCGTGAAGGCCGAATGGCCGATATCCGCTACTGCGTCAAGGATAACAAGGGGTGCATCGGTCGAATCAATCAATCCAAGGCATTGGGGTGTATCCAGAATCCCCAGGTCGGTCTCGAGCCCCTGACCGGCGACGAGTCTTGGCCCCCCATCCACCAAAAGAAAAAAGTCATCGTCGTAGGGGCAGGGCCGTCCGGCATGGAAGCTGCCCGGGTGGCTCACGAACGCGGTCACGACGTGACGGTTTATGAGAAGGCGGCCACCGTGGGCGGCCAGGTCAAGCTCATCGGTATGCGCCCGGGGCGCGGCGCCATGCAGGGGGTGATCCGGTATCTCAGGCATATGCTCATCGAACAGGGCGTTACGATTCAGAGGGGCGTGACAGCCACACCGGAGTTGATCCTTGAACAGGCCCCGGATGCGGTGGTGGTGGCCACGGGCTCCGTCCCCGTTTCAAAGCCCTTCCCCGGCGATTACGGGCCGCCGGCCGTCCTGACCGGCTGGGACGTCATTCAAGGCACCCACCCGGTGGGCGAAAAGGTGCTGTTCATCGACGAGGACGGTGGGCACCATGCCATGGCCACGGCGGAGCTGCTGGCCGAACAGGGAAGAAAGGTGGATATGGTGACCAGCGATCTGTTCATCGGTATCGAACTGGCTCCCCGCGGGGAGCTTTACCTGGGGCGTCAGCGCCTGCTGCAAAAGGGCGCCACCTTCAGAACCGATCTGGATATCCTGGAAATCACTTCAAGCGCCGGCGGATTGCGGGTCAAGGCGCGGGACATTTACACCAACGAATCCATCCTCTTTGACGGCTACGATACGGTGGTCCTGGATGTGGGCAATACGGTCGATGACGACCTCTACCACCAGCTGAAGGGTCAGGTCAAAGAAATCTACAGAACCGGGGATTGCGTTGCACCAAGGGGAATTGACATGGCGATTATCGAAGGCAGACAGGTGGGAGAACTGTTGTGAGCGAATTCAAATATCTTTTTTCACCACTCAAAATCGGCGCCACGGTGGTGCCCAACCGGATCCATTTCGCCGCCCATATGACCAACTATGCGGTGGACAATCTGATCAGCGACCGGCATATCTATTATTACCGGGAGCGGGCCAAAGGCGGCGTCGGTTTGATCACCACGGAGGAGATGGGGATCCATCCCACGGATCACCCCTATGACAAGCTGGTCGATGTCTATGAGCCGGAGGTGATTCCGGGTTTCAAGCGGCTGGCCCGTGCCATTCACGACTACGACACCAAAATTTTCGCCCAGCTCAACCACAACGGCATGCAGGGAGACGGCAAGATTTCCCGACTGCCGGTGTGGGGGCCGTCGACCGGCAAGGATCCCATCTTTCGGGAAACCTGCAAGGCCATGGAACCCGAAGATATCCAGGAATGCATCGACTATTTCGCCATCTGCGCTAGAAATGCGGTGGAAGGCGAGTTTGACGGCATTGAGCTTCAATTGGGGCACAGTTCCCTGATCCGCCAGTTTCTGTCGCCTCTGACCAATCACCGGCAGGACGCCTACGGTGGGAGCATGGAGAACCGCTGCCGTTTCGCCCTCGAAGTGATCGATGCGGTCCGCAAAGCCGTGGGACCCGATTTTACCCTCGGGGTCCGCCTCAATGCCGATGAAATGCATCCCCGAGGCGGGCTCACCCATGAAGACGCCAAGCAGGCGGCCATACGGCTTGAGGCGTCCGGGCAGCTGGACTTTCTGGACCTCAGTCTGGGCACCTTCTACAATCTTTTCCTGGTGGAAGGCTCCATGCACACCCCGCTGGCATACACGGTGCCCTTGTCCGCCGGCATGCGCTCGGTGGTCAAGCTGCCGGTATTCTGCACCAACCGGATCAACGACCCCCATTTGGCGGAGAAGATCCTGGAAGACGGCCAGGCCGATATGATCGGTATGGTGCGAGCCCTGATCTGTGATCCGGAGCTGCCCAACAAGTCCATGGAAGGCCGGACGGACGACATCCGGAACTGCATCGCCTGCAACCAGGGGTGCATCGCCCGCATGGGCCTCGGCTACCGTCTGGGCTGCCTGCACAACCCGGCCGCCGGCGAAGAAGAAGCCCTTGGCATCGGCACCCTCAAGCCCGCCGAACCCCCCAAAAAGGTCGTGGTGGTGGGTGCGGGACCCGCCGGCCTTGAAGTGGCCCGGGCGGCTACCCTGCGAAAACATCGCGTCGTCCTGCTCGAAAAGGCCGATGAGGTCGGTGGCCAGAACATCATTGCCGGAAAAGCGGCCGGTCGACAGGAGATTACCGGCGTCACCCGTTGGCTGGTGAGCCAGCTGAACAAGCTCGAATTGGACATCCGGTTGGGTGTCGAGGCCACCGCGGAGATTGTGCTCAAAGAACGGCCGGATGTGGTAGTGATCGCCACCGGCTCGACCCCTAAAACCGCGCCGTTTCCCGGAGAATACGGTCCGCCTCAGGTTGTGACCACCGTGCAGATCCTCACCAATGAGATCGAGGCCGGCGACAAGGTGCTGCTCATCGACCTGGACGGCCACCATCAGGCCACCGGCACGGCGGAGTTTCTGGCGGATCGCGGCAAGCAGGTTCACATGATTACCGCGGCGCTCTTTATCGGATCGGCCCTGGGCCCTCTTCAGGATCTCTACCTCACCCGCAACCGGCTTGCCGGAAAAGGGGTGACCTTCACCCCCGACATCGCGGTGCTCGAGATCCAGGGCACCCTGGTCAAGGGACTGAACGTTTATTCCAACGAACTGATCGATTTCGACGGGTACGATACGGTAGTGCTGGCCGCGGGGAATGTCGCAAACGACAGCCTTTATTTTGAGCTGAAGGGCAAAGTGGGCGAACTATACCGGGTCGGCGATTGCGTGGCGCCCCGGAAAACGGACATGGCCATTATCGAAGGCCATCGCATCGGCAGAACCATTTAGGAGGGGCCGTGTTTGATATCTGGATTTACGCTGAACAAAGAGACGACGAGATCGAGGACGTCACCTTCGGCCTCGTCACCGAGGCCAGGCGGCTGATTGCACAACTGGGCGATGCGGGCCAGGTGACCGCCGTCGCATTTGGGCCCGTATCCGAATCGGTGCTGGCCACGCTGGGCGCCTATGGCGTGCACCGGGTGCTGCATGTCGCCGACACCCGGATGACTCGCGACCAGGGTGAAATCTTCGGCCGGGCATTATTTGATCTCGTTCAAAAAGAAAACCCGGCCTGTCTGCTCATGGCCCAGTCATCGGAAACGGAAGACCTGGCCCAGCGGGTGGCTGCCATGATGAAGACGGCCCTGGTCACCCGGGCCATGGATTTTTCCATGACGGCCGACGGCACCGCCCGGGCCATTCGCCCGGTGGCCAATGGGTATCTCTTCGAAGACGTGGCGCTCGACAGCCGCCCGTCCCCCATTGTCCTGTTTTTGCCGTCCGTGCTCTTCGAAACGGAACCCGACCGGGAGGAGGCGGCCACGGTGATCAAGGTCCCGTTACCGGATCCGGCGGACGACATGAAAACCCGCACCGTGAAGGTAATCGAGGCCGCGCCCGAAGACCTGGACCTGGAAGAGGCCGATATCATCGTGGCCGGAGGCCGGGGCGTCGGCAAAGGAGACTCCTTTGACGTCATCCATGCATTGGCCCGGACTATTGGCGGATCGGTGGGTGGCACCCGGCCCATCATCGATTGGGGCGACCTGCCCTACGAACGCCAAATTGGCCAGACCGGTAAGTATGTCTCCCCCCGATTGATCATCAACTGCGGCATCTCGGGTGCCAATGAATACACGGCCGGCATGGAAAAATCTCAGCAGGTCATTGCCATCGATCTCAACCCGAGGGCCCGGATGTTTCGGTTTGCCGATCTGGGTGTGGTCGGCGATGTCCAAGAAATCCTACCGCTGCTGATCTCCCGAATCGAGGACCAGAAATGAATCGATATCTCTTTCAATCCATCTTGGGCTGCGCCTTGGTTATCATCCTGCTGGTGGTTGGCCCCGTTCGGGCATCCGACGTCGAGACCGCAACGGACTATACCGATGAGGCCTGTATCGAATGCCACCGCATGGGGAGCGA
>JBDNAO010000119.1:0-6887 GCA_039768375.1 Desulfobacterales bacterium
AGATTATTGAGCAGATCGTGTCCCATCTCTTCGGCCATCGGATCGGGTGGTTCCAGGGTGAGTTTTTGCTGCATTCTCGAAAAACAACGGGCATGCCGGGCCTCTTCGTCTGCCATCCACTCCAACAGTAGAGACAGGTTCGGATCGGAGAGCTTTTTAATGGCACCACGATAGACGGTCTCGCCGTTTTTCTCCAAGCGGATGGCTATGTCCAGTACCTCTCTTGCTGAAAACACCGTTACCTCCATGATTTTTTATTATAGTTAGCGATGAGAAGAAACTATTCGTATGCCGGGAAATCGTGCGGTCAGAGACGCAGTATTTCACCGATTCGACAATTATTCTCCACGCATTACATGATCTATACAAGAAACTGCGGGCAAGTTCAACCGCGGCAGATCACAGCCGATAACAAAACGAAACTCATATTTTTTAAAACACTTAGAGGTCTTGAGTTGACAGGCCTGAGAATCGTTTAGCTTGTCAATCATACGTCAACGCTCATATGACTTATGGTTACCCCTATTAATAATATTCCTGCGGTTCCGCGCCTGCGGATATTTCACGCACTCGATCGGTTTTTTTAAGCTTGACCCCAATCAACTGAAATTATATAATAATCAGTAGTTCTTACAAAGAAAAATAGTCTGCCGCAATGATCTATACCATCGCGAATGTGGCTTTTTCATTCCTCTACCGATCTGTTTTTTTGCACTATGATTAAATGGCGACAGCGGCTTAATTTTGAACGGAATCGTGAGGCGTCGCTTCCCTATGAGCGCGCCGACACGCTCATCTCGCCGACCCAGCAGTCGATTCTTTTCTTGCTGGAGAAGGCTCTCGATGAGCGCTACAGCGTGTTCAGCAAAATCAGACTTCAGGATGTGGTGCGGGTTAATTCCGACCTTTCGCCCGGGCAGCAGAAGGCTGCCATGAAGCGACTGACTTCTGAACCGCTCGACTTTGTGATCTGCGAGAAAAATAACGCTGCCATCTTGGGGGTTGTCCTGCTCAACGGTCAGGAAGCTCCTCCGGAGAACGGACACGTTTCCCGGGAAACTGATACCGAGAGTGTTCTGGCGGTTGCCGGCATTCCGGTCGTTCACGTTGACGCCTCCAAGGCCTACACCCTCGATCAGATCAGGATCGAGGTATCCCGTACCATTTTTCTGAAATGGAAGCACAATAAAGCGACTCCACTTTCGGAGCCTGTCAGCGACAAGGGTGTGAGAAAAAATGGCGAGTTCGGTTTTTGTCCCCTCTGCGGCGCTGCCTTCGTCAAACGCATCGCCAGAAAAGGTGCCTATGCCGGAAAACATTTTCTGGCCTGTTCGAACTACCCCCAGTGCAAACATGTGCGGCTTGTAAAAGACGATGCCCGCCTGCGTGAAGCCCAGAGCTAGATTGAGTTTCACATTTTTCTCATCTTTCTTGACGCACCTATTTACATGAGTTTGCCCTCAGCCGTCTTTCGAAACCTTTCATCCGGGCGGAGACGCCACCTTATTTTCGAACTAAAATATATGTCAACTCCTCGAAGGCTCAATGTAATCGGACGGTTGACTCAAGATTCTGCGACTCCTGGCGGTGTCACAGCAAAAATCCGCAACCGGCCGACATCACCCACTCCTTGGCGCTCCGGGTCTTGGAGCAGGAATCGGTCAGTCGGCACTTGCCGATTAATGCCGATTGTTTTATGGTTAATCTCGTCAACAGCTCGACAAAAAATTAGTGAGAGGGGCGACGCACGCCGCTTTCGCCCACACACAGAAAAATGATATAATTAATTGAATTTTATAGACAAAATAAAACAGAGCGAGACGATGAAGGGGCTCTTCCTGGCTCACCTCATTATATTGCTGCAACTCCTTGTCATCGCCATCATAGGGATGACGGTGGTTTTTATCGGTGGACTGGCTCGGTATCTGCTGTGGGTTCTGCTCGGTGGGGGCGCCCTCGTCCTTGTCTTGGCCTATGTTATTTACCGTCGCTTCAAATCAAGCGGGCGTGACCTCATCAATAACCTCGATGTGTCCACACTGCAGGGACGTCCTTTTGAAATCAGTTTTCTGGGCGGGTTGATGTCTTTTAAGGTGGGTGATTCCGGTAACTTGCCGGCCTTGGAACACAAAGTCAGTCGATCGATAGCACAATTGGAAGACACGGAGAGCGTCCGTAAACGGGAGTTGGCCGAACTGGCACAGCTTTTGGCCGACGATTTGATCTCCACCGAGGAGTTTACCAGCGCCAGGCAAAAAATCATGAAACCAAATTAATTCCTGTTAAAATGGTGGCTATGGCACGGATGGCTATGGCCGTTTAAGCGTGTCAAAATTAACGAAAAGGTGATGGGACGATGCTGCTCGAAAATATGGCTTATACGGAGGTGGAGACCTATCTGAACGAAAAGGATACCATTCTTGTCCCGGTTGGCTCAGTTGAACAACACAGCCCCTATGGATTGATCGGCACCGATTTTATCGTGGCCGAGGCGATCGCCCGCAAGGTCGGTGACAACCTGAATCTCATGGTGGCTCCGACCGTCTGCTACGGTGTCTCTCCCCATCACATGGCCTTCAAGGGCACCGTCGCCCTGAGCCCCTCGACGCTGATCATCGTTGTCGAAGATATCGTCCGGTCGCTTGTGGCCCACGGTTTTCGGCGCATCCTCTTCATCAACGGTCACGGTGGAAATATCGTTCCACTGCAGACAGCCTTCCGACAGCTAAAGGATGAGGGGCTTTCCGGTTACTTCGATGTGATGTCATGGTACACGGAAGCCGGTGTAAAACAGGCCTGCCGGGAAGCCTTCGGAGACGATGACGGTCATCACGCCACTCCCAGTGAGGTGTCGATCACCAAGCACCTCCGGCCTTCGGTGTTCAGCGGCAAAGCTGTATTGGAACAAAAGGTCGAGAAACCTAAATATTACTGGCCCTTGACAGCCACAGAGATGAGAACGTTTTTTCCCGATGGACGGATGGAGTCCGCACCTTGGTTGGCGACGGCAGAACTGGGAAAACAGATCGCCGCCAAGGCCGCGGAAGACTTGGAAAAGAAGATAAAAGACATCCTGGACTTTAACGTCCTCTGACCGCCGTCATTTAGATTGATTCTTAATCTCTTCCAGGGTATCGAGATCGCAAACATCGAAAGCCCTCCCGCAGCCGCCACAAAGCATTTCGCAATCATCAGCCTGACGACTCCTGCGGCGTTTCAAAGGGTAGCGGCAGTCGGGACATTTGAGTTCCTCTTCGGTCTCCCTGTTTTTGGGTGAATCTGTCATCACATCTCGCTTTCTGTTCAATCTGGTTCGTTGTAAGCCGTACACCACTATGATTGGTCGGCTCAATTCGGGTACACAGTTCGATTGATCCGATATTTGGCCAAGAGGATCAGGCAGGCAATTATCGGCCCCGTCTGGGTACCGCTCTGATTGCTGCAGCCGGTTTTATGCAAGCTTGTCGTATACGCCGCGATAGTTGACGTATAGATCATAATACCGGGTAGAAAATGGGTCAAGGCTGCCAACGGGGCAGCGGAAATTCTTGGTAAAATTAAGTATCCATGTACAGGTTCACCGAGAACCGCTGACGGGGTAAGGGATTGGTCAAGCCGTTTCGCAGAACGGCTCGCAGGTTCAACTACCGGTTGTGGTATTCGAGGTAGTAGAGCGTGGCACCGACCGGGGCGAATGAGAGCAGCAAAATGTTCAGGACGGGCACCAGAAACAACAACCCGAACCCCAGATGAAACGGAAGGGTTTTCAGGAGGAATCTGAATCGCTCCGGAAAGGGTTGTAACCGGCGGGCCGGCACCAGGTCGGTATTGTCCCAGGTCAGGAAGATGACGGCAATGCCGGAGGTTATCAGCGTCAGCAGTGGTCCCAGAGGCGTCAACCAGCCCAGAATCATCAGCAGAAGAAGGATCAGCACCGGTAGGGTCGTTCGCGGGATTTCCTGTCTGAACAGAAAAAAGTACTGTTGCAGCAGCGGCATGGTCTGCGGGACCTGCTCCTGCCCGGAGACGAGGCGCTCGGTGATGCGCGACATGGCATCCATGATGATAACCGCGAACAATAGTTGGGAAACCAGATAGGCCAGAATGACGGCCACGCCTGTCAGGAGCGCGGCCAGAAGCCACGAGACCACATGCCAGAGCCACACGAGCCAGGCGCTCGCCGGTTTCAACCAAATGAGTTTCAAGATCTCCTGGTGGTGGTATAGAATTAAACCGGCCGCCAGTGCGGTCAGCAAAACAACCAGAAGGAGGCGAATCAGGCCGAGCAGCAGCAGTTTCGGGGTTTTGATGGCTAGAAGCAGTCCGTGCAGATGGTAGGATATACCTTTGACGAAATCCATACTATATTTCCTTTTGCCGTAACTTAGGGTCCCAGCAAAAAATAATTCCACATCTTGCTTGTCTTTTGGTCCGTCTACTGCGTTACATCCACCGAAACGTTACTCGATATGCGCCGCTGGATGTGCCTTGTAGACAAACCCCAATCCGGTGCAATCTTGTGGAATTATTTCTTACCGTGACCCTTAAGAGAAGCGTGTGTAACCAGGGACCATTAATTTACCTGTTGCCGTCCGTCGCAATATGGTATATTTTGTTTTTATATAGATAAGTTGGCGCAATTACCACTCTTTTATCGGATTCGAGAGGGGGAAAGATGAAAGTCAAAATCGATTACGATTTGTGTATGGGCGACCGGAATTGCAACAAGGTATGCCCGGATGTTTTCCAATATGACGAAGATCAACTGCTCTCAACGGTTCTCGTTGACGTGGTGCCGCCCCACCTTGAAGATGCGGTCCGCAAGGCCGCCAGGGAATGCGCCCCTGGGGCTATAATCGTAGAAGAATGAACCCAGAGAATATAAAAAACCTTGCCGACGCGGCCAAAGATTACTTCAGTCAGTACGAGCTCGAAGATTTGTGCCGCCGGTTCGGTATCGTCTTGAACTATTCCGGGACCAGTCCCAACCTCCGCCGGCTCGCCGGGGACATTCTCTCAAACCCGGATACCGACCAGAATCGGCAATTTCTCCATACCCTGATCAGCGCATTGTTGAAGAGATGTCAGGAGCAGATCCAGAACACCACCCGCGAGGACAATCTCTACCACCAGCAGATGATCCTACAACTCAATCAACTCAAGCAGTCTTTGAGTCCGGACAAAGCAGACGCAACGGCACCGGAAAGCTTCCCGGAGCCGGGAGAGTCGATCCGATCAAATCTGGCGGAGTTCTTTGGCCGTGCCGGCACAGCCGTTACCGTCGTGGACGCCGATCCCGCTGCCGGTACACTCGACTGCCTGCAAGAAGTGGCGCATCCCATTCGACTTTTGACCAAGGAACCCAAGGGTGGCTTCGACCAAAATTTCATCCGAGTGCTGAAGACCCTACATGAACGCGGCAAGACAATTAAGTTGCGACTGCACCCCGACATTCACGACCGTGTCATCCTTTTCGACCGTCGGTGCTGGCTCGCCGCCGGTCCTCTTAAAGACGCCGCCAATACCCCCTTCACATTGATCGAGGTCATCGACAACCGGGACGCCATTTCCGATCGCGTGGAAAACATGTGGCAGGCGGCCGAGATACTCATCATCGGTTGAACCGGTCGTTGGCGACGTTGCGACGTTTTAGGACCGCGAACTCAATAACTTGAACAAAATGACGCGCCTTTTGGTCCGTCTTCTTCGATGCGATAAGGCGCACATAGTATAGAATTTCCAGGCACCGTGACGGCACGAAGGGCCATGTGCGTTTAAATCCTCTCACGGCCGCTCCCCGCCAACGACAGGCAAGGGAATCTAAACCCCGCTTTCTGTCACTTACGCCCGGTTTTTCGAGCCAGGATATCGATGTGCTTGGCCATGAAGACCAGTTCGCCGTTTTCTATCTGGACATGCCGTTTTGCAATCCAGGCCTTGAAATGATCGGGATCGATCTCGGGGTGATGCGCCAGTTCTTCATCGATTGTGTGGACGATATGGTGCAGGAAATAGGATTCACCCATCGGGTAGCGGCGGCGGCGTGGATAGACGATCCAGTCGGATGCGCCGGCTGCCAGTATTTCGTTCCTGCGCTGTATGAGTTTCATGAGAAGCCGACGTCCTGTGCGGCTGTCACCGGCCTGGCGTCCGTCGACGATGCGCTCGTCCATACTGCGATGGTATCGATGGATGACCCGATCGTCGAATTCCGGTGCAATCGCCGGCAACAGGACGGTGTCGCCGTCGAAATTCAAGCTGAGGAAGAGTAGTCCATCGCTCTTGAGAAACCGCATTATGCCGGGCAGAAGCGATTGGATGTCGACCAGGTCCATGAATGCATGCGCCAAAAGGAGATCACAAGAACCCGGCGCTGCTTCTAAAACAAGTGCATATGCATCGCCAGTTATTAAGTCCACCCGGATTCTGGTGTCCCCAGCCTCCAGCAGATGAGACGCTTCTGTTTCCCGGATGACGGCGAAACCCAGGCGTTTAGCCCATCGACTCAAACGGCGCCGGGCTGCCCGGGTGCAGTCCGGATTGATATCGACGGCTGTGTACTGCGATGAGCGGTGCATCAATGGTCCTGTGGCCATCCGTTCTATCATCGTACCGATGCCGGAGCCGATTTCCAGCACCCGCAAACACTCTTGCGTCTCACGGTCAGCCAGTGCGCCTTGGAGTCTGCCCCAGACAATGCAGTTCAGCGAACGGTCATCGATTGTTTTCTTGGCGACGAGGTAGTCGATGAAGTCATATGTCTGCGGAATCGACATCGGTAATCAATCCTTTGCGGTTGTATCCGGCCACTGTAGGCGTCCGTAGCCATCGGATGCGTCTTGAGTTTGGCATCGGCGATGCAATATGTCACCATGAATAGGGATTTA
>JBDNAO010000537.1:0-4919 GCA_039768375.1 Desulfobacterales bacterium
GGGCCGCGCAGCCCAACGGGCAATAAGTATTTAAAAAGGTGGCTGCCGTCCAGAGGCGGGATGGGAATCAGGTTGAACATCGCCAGCACGATGTTCAGGAGTGCAACGCGTAAGAAAACGGCGGCGATGACCGAGCCGGTGAGATTTCCGGAAACAATATGAACAATATTGAGCAGCAAAATCATTATCACGGCTATCAGGAAATTTACGGCGATTCCGGCGGCCGAGACGCAGATGTCTCCCAGCACCGGTCGTCGATAGTTGGATGGATTTACGGGAACAGGCTTTGCTCCGCCGATGACAAACGTTCCACTGGAAATAAAGAAAGCCACGACGGGTATGGCGATCGTCCAGACCGGGTCGATATGGGGAATAGGATTCAACGTGATGCGACCTTGTCTCTCGGCGGTGTGGTCTCCAAAAAGCAAGGCAACGAAGCCGTGCGCCATTTCATGGAGCACGATGCTTTCCACCAAAAAGGCGATTATGACAATTTTTTCTATCATCTGCAGCTATTGACCGACGGGTCGCTTTGTTCACGGGCGATGCCGCAGATTGAATCTTTTCCTCCCTCTTTTACACTGAACATCGCCCGGTCCGCCCGGGCCAAAAGGTCGGTTAAGTTGTCCGCGTCGTCGGGAAACGTCGCAATGCCGAGACTTGCGCTCACGTGGACATGCCGGTTCGAACTCTTGAGATAGGTCTTGTCTCTTATTCGCAAGCGGATGGTTTCTGCCAGGAGTAAAGCCTGCTGCTTGTCGAAGCCCGGCAAGACCACCACGAATTCATCGCCTCCATAGGCGACGCCGTAAGCCGGTTCCGACAGTGTGGATTTAATGGTTGCGGCAATCTCCCGCAGCGTTTTGCTGGCGTTAAGGTGGCCATTGGTATCGACAACCTGTTTAAAATTGTCGATGTCCATAAATACCAGGGAAAACGGTTTTGCTCTTGGCGGACGCTTCTTTGTTAGAGCGGCTAAGGATTTATACAAATACCTGGTGTTGTAAAGGCGCGTTAGACTGTCATGAATGGCCTGGTCGCGATACTTTTTCTCGCTTTTCTGCAAAGACTTCTGGGTCTCCTTGAGCCGTTCCTCCGCCTCCATTTCCTTGGTCACAACGGTTAAATTGCCCAGCGATATGTAAACGCCTTCCGGCTCGTATGCCTCGATGGCTGCCTGGTCCTTAATCCAGCACGCACCCGATGCGGCTGTTTTGAACTTGTAGACGGCATCGAGGGCCCCCTGCCTGATGACTTCTCTTCTCAATTTCAGCTTTTTAACAGTTACTTCGTTTCTTTTGAGTATCTCTTCAGACGGCCTTTTACGGCTGAATTTGCGGGTGTATCGATGGCGTTCGATGATGCTCTCTCTGAAGTGTTGCGGGGCCTCGGAATAATCACATCCGAGAAGCTCGATGAGACGCCGGCTGACGAACTCATACCAGATGGTGTTTTCCTTTGACCGCCATGCCGATATATACGGCATAGCGGGCGTTCCGAGTTCGTCGAAACTCTGGCAATGGAGAATGCATTGTTCGATGCGGGCCTTGAGGGGGGCGCTGTACTTGCCCGTCAGAATGCGGCCGTAATATGCGTCCATGAACTTTATCCGTTGGCTTGCATTGCTAAGGGCTCACTCAAAAATAACGTCACATTTTGGAAGCCGATGCATCCCGTCTGGCCGCGTTGCGAAAACCCGGAATATCCAGATATTCCTGCGTTTTCGCGCCTTGCCAGGCGGGCGCCTCAACGCCCAAAATTGCGAACTTATTTTTTCGTGAACCCTAAGCGTACTGGGCCGGCAGCAGAACCGTGAAGGTCGATCCCTCGCCGGGGGTGCTTTCCACCTCGATTATCCCGCCCAGTGAATCCACCAGGCCTTTCACGATCGGGAGTCCGAGCCCCGTGCCGGTGATGTAGCGCGTCCTGTCATCTTTAACGCGGTAGAACCGATCAAAAATTTTGTCGAGGTGTTTTTCCGCCATGCCGAAACCGTTGTCCACGACTTTTACCCTGATATTGATGCCCGCCATGTCCACGTCGACCCGGATGCGGCCGCCTTCCTGGGTGTAGTTGATGGCATTGGTAATCAGGTTGCCGAAGATGCTTTCCAACGCCAGCGGATCCGCAGTGATTTCCGGCACAGGGTGTGGGGGCAGGTTAAGGGTCAGGGTCTGGCGGCTGGCGGCGGCCCGGGAGGAGAGAAAGTCGACAATGTTTGTCAGTAGATCGTCGACTCGAATCGATTTCGGCTCG
Source organism: Desulfobacterales bacterium (assembly GCA_039768375.1). GTDB lineage: Bacteria > Desulfobacterota > Desulfobacteria > Desulfobacterales > SG8-13 > JARFQH01. The sequence continues at coordinate 2,257 of JBDNAO010000537.1, forward strand.
TGGCAGATGATTCCCTCCTCGATGCGCGACAGGTCGAGCAGGTCGCCGATCAGGGAAATCATCCCCTGGGTCTTTTCCTTGGCCCGGGTGAGAATGTGATGATCCTGCTGTGGCGCTGTGTTCACCAGGTCGCCGATCACCATGGCCAGCTGCTCGTGAATGGTCGACAGCGGGGATCGCAGTTCATGCGATACCTTGGCCACGAACTCCGACTTGAGCCGATCCAGGACCTTCATGGTCGTGATGTCGACAAAATTCAATACGGCCCCCAGGCACTCCTTTCGTTCTCCCAGAACAGGCTGAGCTCTGGCACGCAGGTAGGTATCAGTGGCCAGGATGAACTCGTGGTTCGGGATATCACCGTAATCGACGTGCCTTCCCTTGGAAATCTCCATCACGAGCTTGCTCAAGGTTTCGTCTTGAACGTAGTCCTCGATTTGGCGACCCGGCCCCATATCGGGGTCGAGATTCAGCAGGTGCTTGCAGGAGGGGTTGATCAAAACGACCTTGCCACTGGCGTTGGTGACCAGAACCCCATCCGGCAGGGATTCGATGATGCTCCGGATTCGGCTTTTTTCGGTATCCAGATCAGACAGGGTGCGTGTTTTTTCCTCTTCGAGCTTTCGGGCGTCCCGGGTCAGACGGATTTTTTCAGCCGCGCGATTGACGACTATGCGCAGTTGATCCGGTTCGAAAGGTTTGGGGATAAAGTCATAGGCCCCCTGCTTCATGGCCGTGATGGCCGTCTCGACCGTGGCGTAACCGGTGATGACGATAACCAGTATCCTCTCATCCATTTGGCGGATGTGCTCGAGAACCTCCATGCCGTCCATACCGGGCATCTTCAGGTCGAGCAGCACGATGGCGGGATTGACCTCCTTGACGACGTTCAGTGCCACATCGCCGCGGTCGGCGGTGTGGACAATAAAGCCGATGCGCTTGAGAATCCGCTCCGAGCCATCTCGAATGTCCCGCTCATCGTCCACCACCAAAATACGGATCGCATCGACATCATTATTCACTTTCGCTTCCTCCGTCGGCTATTGGCTGAAGGGGTAGTTCGATGATAAAAGTCGTTCCCTTTCCCGGTTCGCTCAGGGCTTTTATCCGGCCACTGTGGTTTTCCACGATTCCGTAAACCAGACTCAACCCCAGCCCGGTGCCCTGGCCTTCCTCCTTTGTGGTGAAAAACGGCTCGAAGATGTGCGGCAAGATGTGTTCGGGAATACCTGGTCCGGTATCCGAAATGTCGATGCGCACCCGATCTTTCTCGGGAAGATAACCGGTTTTAAACTTCAAGCTGCCATTGCCTTCCATGGCCTGTGCGGCGTTCAAAATGATATTCATGAACATGTGGTTCAGCTGCTGAATGTCGCTGTGAACCGGTTTCAGATTGGGGTCCAGCTCCTTTTCGATCGTGATGTTCTGAAAAAGCGACTGGTTTTCCAGTAGAAAGAGTGTCCGGGTGAGAGCCCGGTTTATATCGTGGGGCTGCATGAGATGACGGGTCTGGCGGGTAAATTCGAGCAGTTCTTTGACCGTTTCCTTGCAGCGCTCGGCATCGTAGAGCACCCGGCCCAAGTCTTCGCGGGCGCCATCCTCCAGGTTGTAGTCCTCGAGCACTAGCTTGGTAAAAAGCGTGATGCCGCTAAGGGGATTATTGAGCTGGTGGGCCACTCCGGCGGCCAATTTGCCGAGTGAGGCCATCTTTTCCGACTGCAGAAGCTGCAGCTGCGTTTTTTCAAGTTCTTCCTTCATCTGTTTGATTTCGCGCATGTCGTGAAAAAAACCGATGGTGGCAATTTCCCGGTTATCCTCGTACACGATGGCCGCGTTGAGATTGATGGGGATGCGTACACCGTCTTTATTGAGCACATCCGTCTCGTAGGAACGCAGTTTGCCCGGCCCACCGTATTGCTCACTGCGAAGCTTTTTCATGACCTCGAGTTCGAGCCGATCGGGATAGATGTCACGAATGTTAAGACTCTCGAGCGCCTCTTCGATACTGTAGCCGAATATTTCGGAGGCCATTTCGTTGAAAATCAGGATTTTTCCTTTTTTATCGGCGGCGATCACGCCGTCCACCGCACTGAGGATCAGATTGCGCAGCAGCGAGTTGGAGCTCTGCAGTTTATCCTCGATTTGACCTCTGGTCGGCAGGTCGAAGTCCATGCTCACGAAAGCTTCTATTTTATCGCCGGCGTAAATGGGGTAGGCATAGAAACACGGCATCTTATCGAGATTGGCAGAATCTTCAGGTTTCGTCTGAAGAGAGGGCCGCCCTGTTTGGCTTGATTTTCGCGCGGCGCAGTTTTCGCAAGGTTGTGGGCGATCATAAAATACGCTGTGACACAGCTTTCCGACGATGTCGGCATCTTCGTCGGTGCCCGACCGGCAGTTGGTCGCCAGTATTTCAAAATCCGGCGAAATGACGATCATGCGTTTTTTAAAGGCTTCGATTCCCTTGAGGAGATATTCGATTTCCCTTTCCGAGTGCATATTGTCCTCACTAAACTTAGAGTGTCATACAATGCCTTTGAACCGGACAAATTCTGATATTGAATCCAATGAATCTCCCTGCAGCAAGCTGCAGGGTATCAAAGCTGTTTGATTTTATCCCCTCACCCTAACCCTCTCCCCAGGGAGAGGGAATCTGTGGTGAC
>JBDNAO010000538.1:0-4221 GCA_039768375.1 Desulfobacterales bacterium
AGATGTGGTGATGGAAAGCAACGTCTATAGAATATGCAAACAATTTCGTAGCCACGTCCCGTCGCGCCAGGGCGGGCTTGAACCGGGAACCTTATGTGCGTTCAATTGCGTCGCTCATGGCAGTCGAGACACTTCAAAGATGACACGACACTAGGGGCTTACTCAAACAATACGTTACATTCCGGACGCCGACACATCCCGTCCGGCCGCGTTGCGAACCTGTTTTTTAGTGAACAATGAATATTTCTACATGTGCTCGGCCACACTAACCGTGCGGTCGCCCAGCATATTGACGTAACTGCCCATCTCGTTGTCGTACCATCCGTAGATGACGGCCTGCGTGACCGGAACCCGGATCAGAGTATTGGCCAATTGATCGACGATGTTTTGGTTAAGCCCCGGAACGTTTGCCAGATCGATGGTGACCTCTGCTGTGCGGGTGTGGGTTTCGTACCCTTCTATGATGGCTGCCGCACGCGGCGCACCGATAATGTCTCCCGATACGTTCTGTTTTTCGGAATAGTGGAGATAACCGTTGGGATCGATCTTCGCCGTGCGACGGTATACCGCGTTGATGGTCTCTCGCCGGATCGGTTCACGGTTCGGCTCTTCCTGCAGGTCGACCACCAGTATGATCAACGATCCGGTCGCCGTCGGGATGCGGACCGATTCGGCGATGAAGCCGATCTGCCGCATTTCGGGAATCACCAGCCTCAGGGCCTTGGCCGCGCCGGTGGTCGTCAGGATGATGTTGTTCATGATGCTGCGGTTTTTGCGCAGATCTTTCTTTCCTGCCTGTGGCAACCGGTCGAGAACCGCCTGCGAACCGGTTGCGGCGTGAACCGTCGCCATGGAAGCGGTCAAAAATTTGTGCGGTCCGAAGTGATCCAGCAGCGGTTTTATCATGTGCGCCAGGCAGGTAGTGGTACAGGATGCATTGGAGATGATCCGGTGCCGCCGGGGATCATAGTCGTTGGTGTTGATACCCATCACCGTGGTGACGGCATCCTCCGGCATCGTTCCGGGCAGATCGGCTTTCTGATCCTTAATCTTGAAGGGCGCCGAGACGATGACTTTTTCGGCACCCGACTCGAGATGGCCCCGAACGCTGCCGCCGGGGTGGTCGCTCGGCAGCGATGGGTCTATGAACCGTCCGGTTGTATCCACCACCAGTCTGGCCCCCCACTCCCGCCAGCCGATGTCGGCCGGGTTCCGGGCAGAGCGCAGGATCCGGACCCGCATGCCGTCGACCATGATCGTCCCCTGTGCCGCGTCGATATCAGCGATCACCGGTGCCGCATTGACGCCGTGAAGATAGCAGCTCAACAAACCGTAGGTGGAATCACGCTCCAGGTAGTGGGCCACATCCTGCAGAGAAGTACCGGCTTCGCGACCGATGTTCACCACGATTTCGTCGAAATACTTCCTTCCGACATGGTGCCAGACCGTTAACTTCCCGATCCGGCCCAATCCGTTGACCCCGAGTTTTAAGCCCTTTTCACCGGTAGCTGTACCCATTGCCCTTTCTCCTGTCTGCTAATAGTGCCCTTTTAGCGGATTTCACTCCGGGTTCGGCCCGCTCCTTCCTCATAGGCCGTGGACCCAACGTCTTCTCTGCCTTCCGCGCGGCCGACAAAACCGGCGAGCCGTGTTATTCTTCATTGATTTTCAGTTTACCCAGATATACCGATCCCTCACGACCGTCAATGCTGATAAAATCTCCTGATGTTACGCACCTGTCCCTCAGAGTGAAACTCTTCTGCTTTTCATTGCAGATCAGCTCGCCGACACAGACCACGCAGGTTTTGCCCAGGCGGTGGGCCACGACGGAGGCATGGGAGGTCACACCGCCGCGCGCCGTCAGCAAGCCGTCGGCCGCGTGGATTTCGCGAATATCATCCGGTACGGTATCGCTGCGGACCAGGATCAAGTTGGTCCCGGGCTCCTCCTTGCGCCACTCGTCGATCTCCTCGAGGCTGAAGACCACCCGCCCGGTGAGGGCTCCGCCGCCGATGCCGATTCCGTGCCCCAGGTAACACTCCTCGGTAACACTGATCAAATCGAAGGTCCGCACCTTTTTGCGTTCCCGCATCGACATATCGCGGCCCTGCAGCAGGAAGAGACCTTCGACCGCCGGGGACTCGAACGTGAACTCCATCTCTTGAGGGGTCCATCCTTTCTCGTAGATGAGGTGGCCGGCCCAGCCTTTCAGAGCCTTGTAAATCTCCGGGAAATGGGTCTCCAAGGTGATGTCGGTCGGCCTCATTTCCACCTCTTGCTGATAGATTGAAATCGGCAGGGTAATCACCAGGCCGGCAACGACATCCTCCCCCTGATTGCCGAGGGTGAAATCGCCCCAAAGCTTCAGGGTTTCGCCCGGCCAACGGGGATTGTGGGTGAAGAAGACACCGGAGCCGGAGTTTTGCGTCAGGTTGCCGTAAACCATCGACTGCACCGTCACGGCGGTGCCCCAGTCATCCGAGATACTCATGATCCGGCGATAGGTTCTGGCTTTGTCGGATTCCCAGGAGTCGAAAACGCTCTTAATGGTCATCATCAGTTGGTCGAAGGGATTTTCCGGTATCTGGATCCGGTTGTCCAGGATCATCGATTTGTACGCCAGGGCCACCTTTTTCATCTGCTCGCCTGTGAAATCCCTCTTGTAGGCGATGCCGGCGTGGCTTTTCATTTCGCTGATGACGGCGTCGAAGTCGTCGCGTTCGAGGCCGAAGGCCATTCCGTAGCACTGCAGAAACCGACGGTAGTTGTCCCAGGCAAACCAGGCGTTTCCGGTTCCGGCAGCCTGTCCGGCGGCGATCTCCTCGTTGATGCCAACGTTCAGATAAGTGTCCATCATACCGGGTTGGCTGATTGAAGACCCACTGCGAACCGAAAAGAGGAGCGGGTTGTGAGGATTGCCGAAGGCCTTTCCGGTCATCTTTTCCAGCTTGATGATGTGACGGGCAATCTGGTCTTTGAGGTTCTGCTCCGCCGGCCGGTAGCTGTCGATAACCTTCCGGCAGCGATGCACCTCGGTGGTAATGATGAAGCCCGGCGGAACCGGCAAACCCAGGCTCTGGAGCACGACCAGGTTAAAGCCCTTGTTCCCTAAGTAGATCAGGCCGGTAACCCGGTTCTCCGGCTTGGAAATCGATGTCATGGCATTTTCGGGATCGTAGAGCAGCAGCTGGTACAGTTTGTCCCTGTTCAACTTATCGGCCTGTTGGTAGAGGATGTTGAGGATACGCCCGAGGAAACGGTCCAGCTGCTGAAGGCCCAGGGAGAGAGCGATCCGGTCTCTGAAAAAGATTTCAGAAATCCGGTGCTTGTTTTTCTCCCGGTCGATGCTCTCGCGGGTCTTTTTCGGCAGGTATTTGCAGTGAATCTGGTCGCCAGGCAGCCGGTCGATAATCTGACTCAGATTTTCTTCGTGAACATTCTGGAAATAATCGTTGATGATGTTCTTGACCGCCGAGGCAAATCCCTTGAAGATGTCGAGATATTGAGTAAACGTGAACCCTTGGACCTCCAGCGAATGAGCCAGCAGGTCGAGTTGTCTTTCTATTTCGACCGATGAGATGCCGTCCAGTCGCAAGGCCTTGTCGAAGAGTCGAATCCGGGCATAAATGTGGTAAAAGGTCGCCTTGGTGATCAGGCTCAGATCGATGCTGTCAATCAACTCCTCTAAAAGCACGTTGACCAGCGATTCGATGCGGTAGGTCAGCCCCAGGGCGTCGAATTTGAGTTCGTGGTAACTGCCGTACATGGAAGGAATATCGATCGTGATGTGCCGCTTCTTGTAAATGTCTTCCCGAATTTCAAACTTTTCCGGTGCAAGGATGATCGATTTGAGATGCCCCAGATATTCGAGCAACACGAACAATTTTTTCTTCAGATCCGTCTCCGACAGGGCCTTCCGGAGACGGTTGAGATCCGGGAAAGCCTCGGTCGACAGCTGAGAGATGTGGCTTTTAAGTTCGATATAATCGACGCTGTATTTTTGATGGAGCAGTTTGTAAAACGCAATCAGCAGGGCAACCCGTTCACGATCGGCCTCGGTCACCTCACCGGACGAGTCGGCTATCATGCGGTGGAGTTGATCATCGGGAAGTGTGAGCAGCAACGCTTGGCGGTCGATCCCTTTTTGTTTCAGCCCGGTCATGATTTTGTGAACCCCGTCGATGTAGGGGCCGTGCGTGTCGATCTGCTCGAAGACATCGG